>NZ_JBFRSX010000026.1:0-113529 GCF_041473835.1 Vibrio sp. 10N.222.55.A1
ATTTTCAATTAAATCAATGACTTGAAGTGTCTATTTCTTTGGAGTTACTATTCCTGTCGAAGGCAAAAACAATAATAAAAAGACAACTATCACAACAATATAAAGGATTTTTTGCAATGACAAAAAAATCAAATACAGAGATCCGTAACGTAAGGGAAGAGCTAGAGAAAGCGCAATCAAGGTCACGAGCCAGAACGTTATCACTGGATAATTTTTACGAGAAGGTCAGTACGCTTCAACAGACTTTGGATGACGTACTGTACAAGCATGATCAGCGAGGTATCGAGGCTAGTATTACAGTCTATACCAAGGTCGCTAGTGCCTATAATGGTGTGCCACAGGCCACATTCGTCGATTTAGTTCGGAACACTAAAGGCTGGAAATTGGTGGGCGTTCGTCGTGATACGGGGATTCCAGCAGATATCCAGATCCACAATCTAGAGAAGTACAAGGAGCAAATTGCTTACAAAATCACTCGTGATACGCAAAGGATCGTTTGTCCTGACATACAGGATTAATTAACAAAGCTCTATTCGTAGGGCATCAATTCAAAAACTAAGGGGAATGCAACACTATGATTAATAAATAAAAAGGAAAAATAATGATTCTCAATATAATAAAAAGAAACCGCAAATATTTCGCCGCAGAAACGGCAAGCAAACACAAATGTAAACTGCTTATTGATTCGAATTCTGAAAACTTAGAGCTTGGTGAACACTGCCTCGCAGTAGAAGATATCTCTGTACGATCTAAGTACGGAACCGACTTAATTTATAAACTTAGCGTTAGTGCGGAGGCTCAAGCAGAGCAGGGTATAGTGTCGCTCAAGTCAGATTACAACTCTCTTCTTGTCGAGGAATGCCGTTGGTTAGGTGGCACATGGGACAAAGAGCAAAACGCATGGATATTTCCTGGTTTTGTCTCTGACGAGGTAGAAGAGTTGGACGAAATCTACAATAGCGCACCCACCACGGTAGAGATTAACGCAATCGAAGAAATTCGCGAATACGGTAAAGGTATTGAGTTCCTAGGTCGGCCACTTTGTAGAGCTTTGGGGCGTGATTCAGGTGCTCGTATTGATAGTGATATTGCGCTCATATCTGGTTATGCAACTTCGGGTGGTTCGCATAAGAATTGGGCGACTATCCTCAACGAAGACTCCGTACTTCGTCTACAAGTACCTTCAGCGATCCTTGAGATACATCAAGACGATCGGTTTGACGTCAAGATAATCAAATAGTCATAGAAATTACTGGAAGCTCGCTGCATGTAAGCAGTGCGGCTGGCTTCTTCACACCACTAATAATTAAAAATAAAGGTAATCTATTATGAATGAAGTAGATATGATGTCGGTAGGTCAATGCTATCCAATTCAGCTTCCCGTACACGGACAAGGTGCCATTGCAGAATTGATGCGACCATCTGGTAACAGGCTGATAGTTACTATGCCTGATATCTCTCAATATGAAGAGAGCATCTTACGTCGTGGTGAGTTGCATTGCGGTCTACTTGAAAAGGATGGCGCTATTTTGTTGCTTTGGCAGTTCCGAGATGGCAAGACGAAGGTAGCGACACTTGATAGCCCTTTTGACGCGAGGTTGATCCCAGACATGACGATGGAAGAACTGACTACACCAGAATCAAGATATTGTATTGAAATCCATATTGTTGACTCTTCTACCAACGTTTTGAGGGGGTTACGCTCAATAACAATGCCAGCAGGGTTGTCTCGAGATCTAATGAATGCTGTGAAAAAACAACTAAGAAGCTATTCAAATGGTGAAGCCCAAATGAGTCGATGGATGCAGAAAGTTCCGCATAAATTAGCGAAGAAGACGCTGATGTGGAAAATGGGAGAGTAGTGAGTCGAAAGCCGAGAGGCATATACTTGTCTTTCGGTTGTCATAGTTCAATATGAGAACAGCGAAAACAACCTAGCTGATGAACTTAAGAGCGCTAGTAACATTTCTCTATCTATAGGCCACTTTCTCTATTTATATACAAAAGAGTTAAAGTGGCCTTTTCTTTACCCAAAGCTGCCGCTTTGAATAACTCGATAGATTCATGGGCGTTAGCCCATGGGATTCCTGTTCTTTCAATTTTCATTTAACCTCATACGCATGCAGTGGCATTTGAGTGATGACTTGGATACTATTCCTATGAATAGAAAAAGGAAACGGTACATGGGAAGTCGTAAAATTGCTGTTCTTATTGATTCAGAGAACACGCCACATTCTAAATTGAGCTCTATCATCGAAGAGCTATCACGCTACGGCCAAATAATCGTCAAACGTGCATACGGAGATTTCTCAACTGAGCAACTCAAAAACTGGAAACAGCCCCTCAATGAGCTTGCTATTCAAGCGAAGCAGCAGTTTGCATACACAACGGGTAAGAACTCGACTGACGCTCTCATGATCATTGATGCGATGGATCTTCTTTATAGCCAACGATTTGATGCATTTGCTCTAATCTCAAGTGATAGTGATTTCACTAGCCTTGCAACAAGGCTGAGAGAGTCTGAAATGTTTGTGATAGGGGTCGGTAAGGCAATGACACCCGCTTCGTTTAAAAATGCTTGTGATGACTTTGTCGCCATTGAAAACCTCAACGGGGATAAGCCACAGGAAGAGTCCCCGCAACCACCTCAACAATCCACGCAAATCAATGGCGTAGAGAAAGAAATTTGGCAACTGATGCACCGCGCATGGCAAAACTACCGTGATGAATCTGGCTGGGCCAAACTAGGTGAAGTAGGACAGTACCTCAAACGTTTGAAACCTGACTTTGATCCGCGTAATTATGGCCTGAAGAAGCTGTCTGACTTTTTCGACAAGTTCCCTAACCGTTACTCGACACGTCAATCGAAGCAATCTGGTTTGGAGTTTAGACTCGTGACTAAAGGTAGTAAGCAGTGAGAGCTACGTGGCCGTGCTTACTGGAGCTGTAGCTCGGAAGTGGATAATTCTGAGTTGCGTCTTTTCTAATTTAGAAAAGCATGAATTAACTAATAGTATGATAACTCGCTTAGTCGAGTGTTCATTATCACTGGAGCGGTTAAAAAATGGATCGAAAACAAGCACATGCCATTTATCATCAACTCTACACAAAGAAATACCCTGTTATTGAAGCTGATATCTGCCAATACTGTGGCACTGATGTCGACCTATCTGTCGACCATGTACCTGCGCTTACAACCGCTCAACTTTATTCCACAAGAAAAGATATCGATTTCATCCTTGTTGTGTCATGCATGGAATGTAATTCAATCCTCAGCAACGATCTGCTTCCGCTATTCAATGACCGATTTTTCACTGTTAAAGAACGCTTATTAAGAAGATACAAGAAAGATTTAATTCACGAATTTCGAAATGGCTTCAATTGGGATCCAGTATATCTTGCTGAGGCAGATCAAAAGTTCAATAACATGTTAGATCGAATTGGCTTTGGTCTAGTTCGGTTTGATGAATTAGATGAAGAGTCGCAGTCAATACTTGCTCTTGAGGTTGATTGCTATGAAGAAACTTTGGGGCAGCTGATCGCAAATAGAACAGGTGGCGGCCTCTTAGCTCATGACAACATCAAACATGAAGATACAGAAGACGACCACATAGAAGAAAAGTGCAGTTACTCTAAGTTTCTACAGGTCGTAAACTTTCAAAATATTCAGTCATTATTGCAATACGAATCTTGGTTGGAAGAACACTACGAAAATCTGAAGAATTATCTCTTACCTGATAAACCGACAGTTTTTTACAAAAAAGACTGGAGCGATATCTGGAGGGAGTCACAAGAACTCTCTGTGAATCAAATGCCAGATTCTATGGATGAGCGAGACTACTGTTCATTTAGTGAGTTCATTGAAGTTTGCGTTGAGCGAGAAATTGAATCTCAAAAAGATTATGTAGAATGGTTTGATGAAAACCTTTGGGGAGCTGTAATCTCACTTGATATGCCTGAAGCACCTGAACATATCTACGGCGTTACTTGGAAAGAGATATTAGAGCGAGCGAAATATAGTGAGACTAAAGATGAAGAAGAGTTTGATGAGGAATATCCTGAAGATATCGTTTCAAAGCTCGATATTTTTGAGTCCTTACTTTCTACTAACGAACTTGAGAAAGACTTGATCATGCTCAAGGGAAGGTTTGTGAAGTTTTTAAACGAAGCTGAACTTGGCACTTACGAAGCATACCTTGAATTTCTAGATGCAGTGAAAGACGATGGATTAGCTATTCACTTTCCGAAAGATCCAATCAAAGACTATGATGATTGGCAACTAAACGGCTTTTACGACAACTTGACAAAGCCGAATACAAGCGATTTCAGTACGGATTATATTGAAACGTGCCTAGAAAACTTGTCATCGCTTGTCACGCGAAAAGATTCTTTAAGCAATTCACTCTTACCAGAACTCAGCTTTGTTAGCTTCTTGCTGATGAGCAAACTCAAAAACGAGCAAGAATACGCGGATTTCTACGCATTAATTAATGGGCACGAACTACAAATTCATATTCCTCAAGCCCCTTCTAAAGCCTACCCTAACTGGGAAAGTTGGCCTGGAAATTTGTAGTTCGCCATGCGTAAAGATATTAGAAAATGTATCGCTAATCAGCATTTACAGTCGGCTAATGTTCTAGAACATAATGAGCCAGTCCCGAGCTAGACACGATAGCTAGGTAGTATAGGCAAAGCATTTAAATCCCCAGAGCATTAACTATGACTCTACCCGCACTTGATGACTGGCAAGTCTTGCCACTTAGTTGTGTAGTGGGGCGTTAGCATCTCACGCCGCATGCCCCATTTCTGCCCTATTCCTTGTGCTCCTAGGAATAAGGTGTCAGAACCATAGCGTTGGTTCAACGAATCATAAACAGACATGAGTTTTGGGTCGTTGGGCATGGGGTTAAATAGATCTGACTGCTCGTTCTTCCCATCAGTTAAATCCAACAATCCGACGCCAATTTTGTAAAAGCGAACATCTTCACAAAATAGTTCTTCTGCGAGTAAAGTGGCAGCTTTGGTGATCTGTGTGACATCTGAAGTAGGGTAGGCAAACCTATGTATCGCTCTACGCGTTACAGCCTTCTCATCGTAGGGGGAGCTATTGGCGAAGCATAACATCACTTTACACAGACTGTTTTGCTGACGCGCCTTTGAAGAGGCTATATTCGCATGCTTTGCCAAAGCCTGGCGTAATGATTCTAAGTCGGTAATGCGCTCACCAGCACTCCTTGTAGAGTAAATTTGTTTTTTGTCGGCCCGCGATTGATCCCAAGCTTTGCATGGTTGGCCGTTAAGTTCACGGATAGTGCGTTCGATTTCGACGTTAAACTCTTTACGAACGAGCGCTGGTGGATAGTCAGCGAGTTCTAGAGCTGTATTGATGCCCATAAACTTCAATCGAGCTTGAATCTTTTTACCAATGCCCCAGACGTCACCTGCACTGAGCTTAGACAGTATGGTTCTACGCTCTTGTTCGCTATCGAGTACACAGACCCCGTTATATCCTTGTATTTTCTTGGCGGCATGATTAGCGATTTTTGCTAGTGTAAGAGTTGGGCCAAAGCCGACGCAAACGGGTAAGCGACATTCTCGCCATACAGCTCGTCTCAGCTTCATTCCGTGCGTATTTAGGCACGGAATGGCAGGGTAACAGCGTTCGAATGATAGGAACGATTCATCAATACTGTAGATGTGCTGCTCTGGGGCGTACCGCCCAATTACTTGCATCATTTTAGAGGATAGGTCGGCGTATAACTCATAATTGGAAGATAGGGCGATTACGCCTTTCTGCTCACAAAGCGCTTTAACTTGGAAGAATGGTTTGAACTTTTCAATGCCCGCTTCTTTGGCCTGTCGATTTGCAGCCACCACGCACCCGTCGTTGTTGGAGAGAACAACGATGGGTTTACCGCGCCAATCAGGGCGAAAGACTTGTTCAGCGCTACAATAAAATGAGTTCGCATCTACTAAGGCATACATTATTTTGTTCTCAGCAGGTGACTTGGTCTGTGACAACGTATCGATCGGATGACCACACCTTCTAAAGAGAAGGAATCACATTCCGTAATCAGGGTTGGTTGGTATTTATTGTTTGCTGACAGTAGCAGCTTGCGATGGATATCAATCTGCTTACATATGAATTCACCATTAAGGTTCGCAACGATAACGTCGTTATGTTTCACATCCACATGTCGATCAACGATCAGCAAATCTTGATCAAATATGCCAAGGCCTTGCATAGAGTCACCACATGCACGCCCAATAAAGGTTGCACTGGGATGCTCTACTAGCAGTTCATCTAGATCTAAAGAGAGTTGAGTGTACTCGGTAGCTGGAGACTCAAATCCAGTGATGCCAGCATGTGCGCTAATTGGAATAACTTTCATAAATAACACTGTATAAATAGACAGTGTTATTTTGGTGTGGAAAAGTCATTTTGGCAAGTGTGTGTGAATTGTTTGCCCAATATCTCAGCAAAATCTAATCTAGCGCTTTGATGGCGAGCTCCAGTGATTCAGTCAAATTACTATTGGCGTTAGCGAGATACTTAACTGGTGCTGTAGGTTAAATAGTCGAACATTGATGTCTCTTAACTGTGATTTCTGACTAAACCCAACATTGACAGATGAATGAAAGATACGTTTTGAATTACAATGAATACAAAGTATGTCAAAACGTATCGTTATTTATGAAACCATCACACCTAGATAAGCTTAAAGAACTATCAATATTTACCACATCCGATGCCACAAAATTTGGCATAACGCGTGCAGCTCTTGGTCGCGCAGTGGAAAAAGGACATTTGGAAAAACTGCAAAGAGGGCTGTATGGATATATTGGTCGAGAAGAGTCAGAAATGCAGTCTTTCGCAGTGGTTAGTGCTAGAGTGAAGAATGGGATTATTTGCCTTTTGTCCGCTCTCAGATACCACAATCTTACTACCCAAGCTCCTTTCCAAGTATGGCTATGCATTAAAAAAGGCGATAGGGCACCAAGCATTAAATACCCAAGCATTCGAATCATTCGCAGTCGAGAGACTGAAGATTTTGGGGTTATATCCACACAGATTGATGGTGTTCCTGTGCTAGTTACAGATATCGAGCGAACAATCATTGATTGCTTTAAGTTCCGCAACAAAATTGGCATTGACGTTGCCATTGAGGCTCTTGCAGAAGCGAAGCGGGCCAACAGGCTGAATCAAGAACGGCTTTGGGAATGCGCTAAACGTTACCGAATGACTAATGTAATGATGCCCTATATGGAAGCGTTAAGCCTTAAGCTCTGACAAGGAAGAGGGCCGATGGCCCTCCGTGTTTGTTTTCAATTCTGTGCCGCCGCTGGCGAAGGGGGCGAGGTTACTTCTTTTGCCTCCTTGCTTTCGACTCAGGCTCTTTTACTGGTCTTCCACATTTTAGCTCGTAAGCTTGGCGGCATGGGGATACATTGCTTTTCGTCGCTGTGCTTGGAATCGGCTCAAGCAGACTCTCATCGCAGTTTCCAAATCGAGCTGCCCTATCTCGATCAAGTTCGGCTTGCTTCTGCTCCTTAGTCTTTCCTGCGCTGTCTCTATTTCTTCTATTTATAATTCCGTACTTATTGTTAATCTTTTCAGCGATTTGGTCGTTCTTGTATTTTTCTGTGTTAAAGCTGTTTGACTCGTACCCTAGATTGGTGAGAATGGATTCAAGCCTAGCAGCCGCCTGCTGGATGTCCTGCGCCTCGTCGGCCCTCAGCTCTGCAACACCCCTCTCTTCAATTTCTCCAATCCACTCGCAAAGGTCGTGTATTGGTTTGGCGCTGCTGTAAATGATGTTGCCATCGCTGTGCTCAAACCTCTCTCTGCGCCTATCGAACTTTTGTGCTGCCAGTTGGTTGTGCAAAACAGCAAGCTCGCAAAGCGGCTTCAGCTTCTCAAAGTAGTCAGTTTTGAGATACATGTGCTCATGCAAAAAGTACTCAGTTGCGTACTTATCAATCACTTCTTTTTTGCTGGTTGGAGCAGTAATTAGCTTATGAAGCTTAATCTTGATGATCGAGTTGCTTTTGCCGCCATTAACCTTTGCGCGTACATGCAAAGTTGTTCTCTTTTTATCCCTGGCCGATATCTCTTCAATTGTTTTGACGGAAGGAAACACCTTGTCGTAGGTAATCCTTATTGTATCTTCCTTCTTACTTTGGGATGCTTCTATTTTTTGTTTTGTGGCTAGAATACGCTCTTCGATATTCATACTTTCACCGTTTATTATTATTATTAATTAGTGTGTGTATATATTCACATGTATTCAAAAATGCGTCAATAAAATACTTAACAATCTGACAAAATAATATTAATTGATATTCTATTTTATTGGAAAATAATATTTAAGGATTTTTGAATATTGGAAAAACGTGCAGAGAAATATGTTTGGTTGATTAAATTTAATTATTGATTATAGATTGGGAGTCCAAATATGTATGAAAATTAATTAATGTCAGACTGGGAAAATAAAATAGCATGTTTTTCGGAATATCAAATATAATGGCTAATATTATTTATGCAAATAGAAGAAAGGCTCTAAGTTAATTATACTTCAATTTAAATCAATAACTTATGATGAGTTGATGGCAAAAGAAAAGCCACCCGCAGGTGGCTGGAGTTAGAGGGAGAGGCTTGAACTCAAGTCATGGTTTTTGGTAAGGGCGTCGATGTCACCGCCACCAATACGGCTCAGTATATTTTCCAAATCGTCCTCATGGAGTATCTGAGGCTGCGCATTGTGCTTAAGCTTGAAATCATCCTGCTTCTGATAGTCGCCCGCATGCGTGTCCATTTCCACTCCAACAATGCCGAACATTTGTAGTATCTTTTCTATGAATTCAATGAGCATTTCTGCCATACGCTTATTAACTAGAGCGTTGAACTCGCCCTTAGTCATCTTTTTGTTGCTTGACCATTGCTGGTTGTACTCAAACTTATGCCAGCGGCGCTTGGTTGCTTTTACACGAATAACGAAGGCGCGAAGCTTGGGGTTGAACCTCAGGAAGTCTTTCTCACCAGATTGGTTAAACAGTCTCTCGTAGACAGGCAGGCTGACGGCATTGATGGCTGCTTTGACCCTGGCTTCATCCTTGAGCTTGTAGCGGCACACGACGTTGCAATAGGCGTTATCCTCGATGGGTTGATTAAAGCCAAGCTGAACGTCTGGGTCGGGACTTATGCCAAACTTCCTTGCACTTTCTTTAATGTTCATCTGGCGAACCACGGAAGCCTCTTTATCGTTAAGAGCAAAACATCCTGTCTCTAGCAGTGAACTAAACTTGTACACGCCGCCGTGACCCATTTTGCTACCTGGGATGTATTTGGCAGCGTTAATGCCATTCTTGGCAGTCTTAGTGTCATCCTTGCCACTGTTAGTGCCATTATTGGTAGATAGGCTCTTTTTCGCGTTCCTAGAAAGTCGGAAGCTAATGCCTGCTGGGTGTTTGTCGCCAAGCTTCTTGTAGCTGAGGCTTGATGCGACTCCCGCGAGCTCTAGCTGTTCTAAAAACTCAAGCAGGGTTGGTTTGTAGTCCAGCTTATGATTCTGGTCAATGACGTTGTCGATGGCTCGTGCAATCCTTGCTTTATCGCTGGTTGCCCTTGCGTGCTTGCTCTTTCCAGATTTCTTTTTGTCGGTATAGTTTTCGGTGGCATCTTGGTACAGTTTGTCGCCTGGGTTTGCCACTGCTTCAAGGCTGTATTTCTTCTCATACTTTCTCATCAACTTGGTGGCCGTCTTCTGATCTTGCCAATGATTGATGACTTTTTTGCTGATGGCATCAACGCCGCTAAACACGAGATGACAGTGCTCTTTTTTAGTGTCCCTATGGATGAACGAGATGTATTTGGCACCGCTCAGCCCCATCTGTTTAACGTAGTTTCTGACAAGCTCAAGCCACTGTTTGCGCGTTAGGTGTTCGCCTTCGCGAAGGCTAATCATTTCATGTACAGGGTCTTTTACTAAGCCCTTCATGCTTTTAACGGAGCCAATCTCTCTACCAATTTGCGACCAATCCATTTGATGATGGGGGAGGAAGGGGGTCATTAAGGTTGGCAGTGGAGAGGCGATATTGCCGCAAGTCAGGAACTCCGTCTTTGAGCAAAGCGGGTCATGGTCGTTGTGGTCTTTTGTTTTGCCAGCTACATAGT
Source organism: Vibrio sp. 10N.222.55.A1 (assembly GCF_041473835.1). Classification (NCBI taxonomy): domain Bacteria; kingdom Pseudomonadati; phylum Pseudomonadota; class Gammaproteobacteria; order Vibrionales; family Vibrionaceae; genus Vibrio; species Vibrio sp. 10N.222.55.A1. Next base: position 10,175 of record NZ_JBFRSX010000026.1, read on the forward strand.
TTGCCCTGTTTAAGCCGTCAAGCTGGTCGAGGTCTTTAGTTGTGCCAGCAATATAACTAGCGCGGTCTTCGCCCTTCTGGGTTGCGCCATTATCCTTGGGCACGTTTTTGAATCTTACTCTGATCATCTTAGTTACCTTTATTATTATTTTTGGTGGTAAATGGAGTAGGAAAGGAAAACTCGACTTGCTTTTGATTTGCTTGCAAATCAAGTTTGCTTTAGTTGTAGTAGCTTACGGTTTTTATTGAATTGATAGCTCGTCATTTAGTGCTTTGTTATCAGCGAGCTCCTGGAGCTGCTCTGCGCTAAGGAACTGATTTGCGATAACGATAGCTGTCTGTTCATCGAACTCTCCAATTCGCTGCTGACGATGTTCTGTGACGACATTTTGAATGTCTTGCAGAAAGTTGAAAATGTTCATCACTTCTTCGTTATTTAGCTTCTCTTGCATTAACGAGTACTGAAGAAGGCTGACGACCTCACTCATGGTGTCTGAAAAGAACTGTTCAGAAGCGGTATTGGGCAGACTTGTCTCTTTTACTCTAAGTTGCGGAGTTAAATTGAAGCAGATGTGCCTTAAGTAGTCGCTTATATGCTTGTAGCCGAGGCGCTTTGCTTTTTCTCTCAATAGCTTCTGCTCAGCTTGGGTCACATTCGCAGTAATCTTTTTTGTCTGCTTCTGTTCTTTGCTTTTTGTAGGTCGACCACGCTTGGAGCGTTTTTTAATTGCGATTTCTATTAGTTGTATGCGTTCGAGCTTTTCTGTATTACTCATTTCTTCACTTTGAAAAGTGTCAGTTCGCATTTGTTCAAGTTCTTTTTTGCTGAGTCGAGCTATAAGCTCTTCGAAAGTTAGTTTAATCATTTTTGTAACCTTTATTATTATTTTTGGTAGGGCTTTTAGCGCAGAACCGTAAGGTTCGAGCACCACAGGCGTAGCCGAGGACGCCTCGCAGAGCAAGCAACTGGGATTTTCGAGGAACGAGAAAATATCAGTACTGGCTTGTTGCATGATATTTATTGAGTGCGATGACCTTATTGTTAAGTATCGGCCCGTACTAAATGAGTGTGATGTTTATTTAAATTTCTAAAGAGCGGTTGGGGTGTTTATTTATGACCATGTATATATGTTAAGGTTATTATTGACACTAATCAACTGACATATATATTATTTTCTGGTAGATTAATTGATTTTTTGTTTTATGTTGGTTACACACAAAAATTCATCAGTAAATATGAGCAATTAACAAAGTGGAATATACTTATGTTAGAAAAGCCATTTCATGAAAATGGTTGTTTGTGGGGTTTAACTTAATGCAAAGTAAATTAATTTAGTCAAGTTACATAGATGCGCTAACAAATGTTAGCTCAAGGGTTGAGGAGCAATATATAGAGTTAGAGTGGGGTATTTTAATGGCAGAAAGAAACGTAAGAGTTCATATTTCCACCGTTGGCGAATGTTTCGAGTTTGTGTTGTTGTGTTGCTTAGCTTGCAGAACAGCGATGTCAGATATGGCTAGCCTTTAGCCTATAACTAGTATGCCTAGCCTAGTGACTATGCAGATAGCTTTGATTCTCACAACATTTCGCCCATTGTGGCGTTTAAAATCTAGGCTCAAATATCCATTTGCTACACCATTTTCTTGGAGATGTGCGCATCAAGAGACTGACTGATTGTTACAATCAAAAAAAGAGCACATAGAGTGCTCTAAAGGAAAAGTGCAGTGTTTAGCTTAACTTAAGCGCTGGCGAACTTGTAAGTGCGATAACCGCCAATCAGGTTACGGGCCTTGAAGCCGTTATTAACTAACTGACGGTATGCAACGTTACCGCGTAACCCAACTTGACAATAGATAACGATCTCTTTGTCTTTTGGTAGCTCGTCCATACGGTGACGCAATTGGTCTACAGGAATGTTGATCGCATCTTTGATAAAGCCAACATTTTCAAGCTCGCCAGGATTACGTACATCAAGAAGAACTTGCTCGTCTGTCAGTGAATCCATTTCATCGAAGTGAATCGGAGTGGCGTCACCCTTAATGATGTTGTTTGCTACAAATGCCGCTTGGTTGATTACATCTTTGGCACTGCCATACGGCGGCGCGTAAGTGAGTTCTAAGTGTTGGAGTTGTTCAACAGTCATACCCGCACGTTGGGCAACCGCCATCACATCAATGCGTTTGTCGACACCATCTTTACCTACCGCTTGCGCACCAAAGATCTTGCCTGTTTTAGGATCGAACAACATCTTGAATGATACAATCTCGGCACCAGGGTAGTAACTAGCATGGCTAGCGGTATGAACGTAGACCTTTTCGTACTCAACACCATCACGTTTAAGTTGTTTCTCGTTTTTGCCCGTTGAAGCAACCGCGAGGTCAAATATCTTACAGATAGCGGTGCCTTGTGTACCTTGATAGGTTTCACTGCGTCCAAGCATGTTGTCGGCAGCCATGCGACCTTGACGGTTAGCAGGGCCAGCAAGCGGCACCAAAGTTTGTGCACCTGTGACAAAGTCTTTTTCTTCGACCGCATCACCCACAGCGTAAATGCTAGGATCGCTGGTCTGCATCATTTCATTGGTGTAGATACCACCTAGTTCACCAATTTGAAGCCCTGCTTCTTTTGCCAACTTAGTCTCAGGGCGCACACCGATAGCCATGATTAAGATGTCAGTAGTTAGTGACTCACCATTGCTTAGAGTAAGATTTAGTTCACCTTCAATATGCAGGTGTTCGGTATCTTCACCAGAGCCGATGCTGGCTATATGCTCGTTCGGCACGTACTCGATAGCTTGAAGAGCAACGCCTAGTTTAAGGTCAATACCTTTTTGACGAATTTCAGCGTGAGCAAAGCCCGCCATTTCACGGTCGACAGGTGTCATCACCTGATCCGCCATCTCAATTAGCGTGGTTTTAATTCCCAATTGGTGGAAGGCTTCCATCATTTCTAGACCGATGAATCCACCACCGACAACCGTTGCGTGCTCTGGCTTGTTCATCTGGATCGTTTGAATGATACGATCCATGTCTGGGATGTTACGCAGCGAATGGGTTAGTGGGTTATCAATACCAGGGATTGGCGGTACGATAGGGCCTGCGCCTGGGCTAAGGAGCAAGAAGTCGTAGCTTTCAGTATACTCGCTATTATCTAATAGGTTCTTAACAGTAACCTGCTTGTTGTGTCGATCAATGGATATGACTTCGTTCATAACACGAACATCAACGTTAAATCGAGCTAAGAAGCTTTCTGGAGTTTGCAAGAGGAGCTTACTTCTATCCTTAATGTCGCCACCTATGTGGTATGGCAAGCCGCAATTGGCGAACGAGACGAAACTTCCTCTTTCGAACATGATGATTTCTGCATCTTCACTCAAGCGACGAGCACGTGCTGCGGCTGATGCTCCACCAGCAACGCCACCAACAATAAGAATCTTTGTCATTACCTAACTCCAAATTTAATCGAAAGTACTTAATAAACCACTCTCTGTAAAAAAGTGGTTTATTATTTACTTTTCTAAAGAGACGAATGGTCCTCGTTCAAACATTATGATTTCGGCTTCTTCACTAAGACGACGAGCGCGTGCAGCAGCTGAAGCACCTCCAGCTACGCCACCGATGATTACAATTTTAGTCATACGTTTACCTATTACTGTCTCTAAGTTTAACTATACAAATTGCCGAGCATAGAGCTTGTATCTTCTTAATGATCAGTACTGGCTGGTCGCCGGCGATTGAGTAGTTTTCGAAATACCTAGATACTATAAAGATGTAAATTAGCATTGTCTAATATTTATTTTAAAGCTATCACCTCGGGATTGAGCGTTTGGTCCAAGGGCTGTGATTAGACTAAAGCACGCTAGTAAAGGTAATACGCGTTAGCGAGTCGAGTACAGGTTAGCCAAATTAACTGTCATGAGCATAATGAACAGGATCATGGATGTGCTGACTGATTACGTTCTTCAGATCTTGTTCATACAGATCTAGCCAGGCATAACGCTCGCGATACAACTTACGCTTTTGACGTTTTAGAGCTTCAAGATCTTTCCTGTTCGGGTTTGTCGGGAGACGATAGAAATAGTTATCATGCACCTGTCCATCGTGCTCTTCCCACAGACTGTCGTATTTAAGGCTGATGTCTTTGTTTTTCTTACCGTAGCGTAATGAGTTCGAGACATGACCAGACTCTTTTACCGCATAGATATTGTCGATACCCAAGTTAATAGCGAGCAGTCGTAGTGTTTCTACCATGAAGGATTTAGGTCTTAAACCGTAAAAAGCTTTGGTGAATGTGCGGCTAAATCCATTGTCATTGGCGCCACCCTGTATACCGCCGATGTAGATGTTGTTGTCGAAAACAGTAAACGAAATGGTATACATTTTTTCGAGTTGAGAGTTGGTCAATGAAATTGTCAGTTCACCTTCTTTTCTCGCGTTTCTTTCGAAGCTGAGATTAACCAGATAAACGTTGTCATCTATCTCAAGTTTTAAAAGATTGAGCCTTTCGTTATAGATTTGGTGTCTAGCTTCTGTTGCGAAGGTGTTTTCAAACCAGTCGTAGTGTTTGGATAAGATATCGGTCTTTTCTTTATTGCTAAAGCCAGTACATAAGTAGGGAGTCACAAATTTAGAAAGGAAGTTGGGTTGCTTGATAAATAATAACTTTCTCTCTTCAGAGTTGAAATTATTACTCATTTTTCGAGTAGCTGAATAATAAAACAGGGCTCGAATAGTAAACTTAACTATCGCTTTGTACTTACCCTTATTTTTATGGGTATTTGCTTCAATCCCCATGCGAACGACATTCATAATCACCTCAAAGAAGAAGGATTGCTCGAACATAGTCGTGTCATGAACCCTTCCAATAATCTCACCAATAACAAGAAAATGATGATAGTGAAAAAGGTGATTTGGGTAAGTATGGATATGTATAGCTATGTAACTCAATCAGTTACTTAGCGTTCAGATTTTGGACAGATGTGTTTGTCGCTTTAGTGGGGAGGGGTATCAATGTTATTTATTAGAGGCGCTTGCTCCTAAATCAAAAATGCCACTACAAATCTGCAGTGGCATTAGAACGATAACAAACTATCACCTTGCTTAAACCTAAACTTTAGTTCTTATATAAACTAAAGTTCTAACAGTTTAGCCAGTTCACGCTCTTCGAGAAGCTCTTCAATGCGTTGACGAGTCTTAGGCGTTTCGGCTTGCGCTTTAGTCGACTTGCCTGCTTTTTTGCTTCGGCTCGTTTTCGCTTTTTCCTTAGTCGTCATCGTAATCTTCCTTGTGTTTTTTGTGTTACAGGTTGCACGTCTCTTTTAGTGCCTTGCCCGCTTTAAATGCTGGCGTCTTTGATGCGGCAATCTGAATCTCTTCTCCGGTTCGCGGGTTACGACCAGTGCGAGCAGCTCGAGAGTTAACTTTAAAGCTACCAAATCCAAGGATCGATACGTCATCACCGTTCGCAAGCGAAGTAGAGATACCTTCAACTAGCGCATTTAGTGCTGTGCCTGCTTGGTCTTTTGAGATGTCTGCAGAAGTCGCGATGTGTTCAACTAATTGAGATTTTTTCATTATCTATATTCCTTATTGAGTACGGCTGGCGTCTACCTTTAGCACCTAGCTTATGCGATCTTATCAACAGCAATTGAAATAATGTCAGTGAGCGGGTAGAGCTTTGTAAAGTAACCAACAGAATTGACTATAAAAGCATCTGTCGGTTCAATCAATGCAATTCATTGATTATTATTGGTTTATAGACATGTTGCCCAAATTTACTTGAGAAAAGAGCATTAGGGTTGCCCATTCGATTCATAATCCAAATCGAAGCTGTCATCTATCACGTTGATAACGAAAGAGTAAAAACAAAGAAGCCCAGCTTAATTGCTGGGCTTCATGTTATGCTGTCAGAGCGATTTGTTAATTCAGAACTATTTAGTAATAAAAATTTGTTCTGTTTCTAGTGATGTCATCGTGCGAACTTGACGCCAAATGTAGTAGAAAATACCTAACATCATCAGCATGCTTGGGATGGCGATTGCTGGGTAGCTGTAAAGTGTCAGCTTGCCAAGTTCTTCATTAAAGGCAGCGGTGCCAGCAGGGCTAGTCACAATCCAAGTCGCTAGGAAGTAGTTCATAGCTGAAGAAAATGCGAAAGTACTCGCGAATAGGTAGTTGGATGTCATTAGACAACGATCAAACTTTGCTTGGTTACCGAGCTGCTTTAGGCGCTCTTCAATAAGAGAGATATTTAACAGGGCCGGTGTGAAGATAACTTTCTGGATAAACGGGTAGCGGGTGAAGGTAGAGCCAAGAACCGCCAAACCAATTAGACCAGGGATTAATGCTTCTTTTAGTGCTAACCAACGAGTGTCTAGCTCAAAGAAACCAATACCGCCCGTTAATAGCACGCTGACGAAGCCAAGCGCCGCTATGAAGTTGAACTTCTTGTTGCGGATCAACTCCATGCCACCGTAAGCAATAGGGAAGGCTAGTGCGACAAGTAATGCTAAGCCTGTTCCGAGAAGCTCATCTCCACTGAACTTCATTAAAATGAATGAAGGAAGAAAGACGTTAAACACGACTTCGAAAAGAGGACTCGATTTTTTGTTTTCTGTGTTACTCATAATTTCTAAATACATTATGTTATGGATTTATTCTCAGGGATTGTTGTTTACCTCGCCCAAGATGTAAAGCCTTAAGGCGTCATGCTGTGTAACGACATGTGACATCAACGACATCTCTGAGCCTATATAACGCTCAATTTAATACTTTGTGAGGGATGTTTATCTGGCCGACTTGGGGAAATCGAGTGGAAATTTTGGTTTAGTTTATTCAAACCTAATTCAGTTTATTGCGTTGTCGCGTACTCTTACTCACATTCACCGCTCTCAAACGATTGATGAATGTGAAATGAGGGAGAATAGAAAGGAATAGTTATAAGTCCATTATTGGTCGAAAAGTAGGTTAAAGCTTAAAGGGATTTGGTCGGAAATCGCTAATCCACCCACGGTCGCTGAAAGTTTGTTTAGATTCTCTGTCGATATCCCAAAATCAGCGCCGTTGACGATGATTGTCGAAGCTGAGCTAACCATGACAAACCCTGAGGATGGAACCACCACAACTGGGAAATCGATCGTTTTGGTTACGCCGTGTAAAGTAACTTCCGCTGCTACTGTTGTTCTTTTTGGATCACCAGATAGCATCGACGGTTCAACCTTCCCAGAGATCTTCACTTCAGGAAAAGTCATCGATTCAAAGTAGAGTTCATTCAGTCTCTGGTCACGAATAGCGACTCCGGTGCTCACGCTTTTCAAGTCCAATACTATTGAAAACTGGCCCTCTTCGGTAAGCCCTCCAGACATAGGTTTGATGGATGCGGGCTCGACAACAAACTGCTTTTTAATGGTCGCGAATGTGATGTTCGATAACTTCGGATCTAATGTGTAGCCCGACTCCGCGAAAGATTGAGCGGAGATAGCGGTGCATAGGAGGCCGAATGTAGAGATTAGTTTTTTCATAAGTTGTCACCAGATTGATGAATTCACAGGTTTACGTTCTTGAGTCGTACGTTTTTAAAATGACTTTTTGGAAAGAGTGATTGAGAGAAGCTTAGTTCAGCATTCGAAAAATTACCGCAGGAAAAGAAGAGCGTCGCTGTATTACTGGAATCATGATCGACGAAGTGACTTGTTTATTTTTGGTTATGTTATAACATAACCAAAATCACTCTTGCCAAGAATAATTATTCTGTTGGTAAAAGGGAAGCGATGAGCATGTATCAAGGAGACGACGTAATGAATGCCGTGTTAACCAAGCCTTTGGCTACCAATAGCAGCCAGCCACTCAACATTAGTTCAGCTGTGAGTATTCAGGATAAGGCAAATCACAAGCCAAGCTTGAGTGCTTCTGAGCAGCCAACGGTATTAGCGGATATCTACCAAAGTGATATTAATATAGCGGTATGGCAGCGACAGTTTGATGAAGGCTTAACGACGGCAATTAGTGAATTTATCGCCTTGAATCCAAACTTTAGTAAGTCTGTTAGCGTGTCACCTGAAAATGCTTTCGATAAGTTGGAATTTGCCACCGATGGCACCGCCTCTAAAGCGCTGTTAGAAAACATGGCAGAGCTGGTGGATATGTTCTGTTGTTTGTTTGAGCTTGAAGAAGTCGGGTTGCGTTTAGCCGTTCTGAATAAAGCGATGTGTCCTCGTTTTCATTTTGACCAAGTGCCTTGCCGCTTAGTGGCAACCTATCATGGTGTTGCGACTCAATGGTTGCCAAACGACTTAGTCGACCGTTCTAAGCTAGGGCTAGGGGCTAACGGACAGCCTGATTCTGTTTCAGGCCTGTACAACGACGAATCTGACATCCAGAAAATGGCCAGTGGTGATGTTGCGTTATTAAAAGGGGAGCGTTGGAGTGGCAATGAGAGTAGAGGCCTTGTTCACCGTTCACCAGTCACTTCATCTGACGAAACACGATTGCTGTTAACGTTGGACTTTGGTTGATCAACTTTTGACTACTTTGTCCGCAACCTGTTTCTATTCAGACGTTCAACACGTTTAAATACCTTCCTAATGATCTAACGGTATAGCGCGATCTGTGCCGTTATTACTCTCAAACAGAGACACTCATCAGCTGACCATGTTTAACACATTAATTCAAAATTTAGAGTTTACCATTCTCTAAATCAATGGGTTACGATGCGTGCACTTACTCACATATATCAATATTTCAGTTCCTCATCGGTTTCTTAATTTATTTTAAAGCGTAAAATATATCCCGCTTGCAAACCGCTTTGGCAATCAATTTGTTCGCCACGGTTTATTACTTCCAAATTATAGGTTTCCTATGTTCAAGAAACTCTCGCTTAAAAATAAGCTGGCGATTTCAGCCAGTATGGCCATTATCCTGGGGGGGATTTTGGTCGAGGCATTGTCTTTTCGTGCTTCACTGCAAAGGTTGGATATTGAAGTTGAACAGCGCTTAGAGGGCGCATCGGCTTCGTACAATCAATATGTATCGGATTGGATCTTATCCAAAGAGCGTGCGCTTACTTCTCTTTCGAAAGAGTCCAAACAAGAAAGCTTGGTGACTCATCTAAAACAGGTTCGTGACTCAGCCTCTTTTGATAATGTCTTCTTGGCATTTCCTGATGGTTCGCAAAAGAACGCGAACGGTGTTGTGTTGCCACCGGGCAATGATGATCCACGCGTATGGGGTTGGTACACCAATGCGGTTGCGAACCCAAGCAAGGTGTTCATGGATAACCCAACGGTTGCTGCAGCAACTGGGGCGAACGTTGTTTCATTAGGAACAGCAATGCAACTGCATGGGCAACAGGTTGTGTTGGGTGCTGATGTAGAAATTACAGACATCTTAAACAGTCTAGAGCAGGTGATTCTTCCAGGTGAAGGTTACATGTTCATCGCGACCAATAAGGGCACGGTTTATACGCACCCTGACACTAAGTTACTGAACAAAAACATCAGCTCACTTGGGTTAGATTTTGCGGACGTACAAAAGGCGCTGACTAGCGGTAAAGACACTTCTATCGAGTTGAATGGCAGCGACTATGTTCTGTACGCACGTGCGATTGATGGAACGAGCCTGATTACTGTGAGCGTTGTTAACCATGACTCTCTGGTTGCGCCACTATTTGATGCAGTGATTGGTCAAGTGTTGGTGACGCTACTTGTGGTGATCGTATGTACCATACTGTTTAACCTTTTGTGTACTATTCTATTCCGCCCGTTGAACCACGTTTCTCAAGCACTGGCGCAAATCGCGAATGGTAGTGGTGATTTAACTCAACGCATTCATGTTGAAAACCAAGATGAAGTGGGCGAGTTGGCTCATAACTTCAATACCTTTGTTGGAAGCTTACAGCAGTTGATTGGCCATATCCGTGGGCAGTCAGAACAGCTAAACAGCCAGTCAGAGCAAAGTACTCAACGTGCGAACCGTTCGGTGGATGAGCTTAATCATCAGCAGCAAGAAATCACTATGGTCGCGACGGCCGTAACTGAAATGGCGAGCGCCACGCAAGAGATAGCATCGCATGCCGAGCAAACAGCAAAAGCGGCGCAAGATTCAGCGACAAGCACTAACAGTGGTCACGCTCTGGTTGTGGATACCAAAGGTTCAATCAATAACCTAGCCAATGAAGTTAATGAAGCGGGTAGTGTGATTAGCGAACTTAACAAGCATGCTCAAGAGATCTCGACTGTACTCGCAACGATTCAAGGCATTGCAGAACAAACCAACTTACTTGCTTTGAATGCAGCGATTGAAGCGGCTCGTGCTGGTGAACAAGGTCGTGGATTTGCTGTGGTAGCGGATGAAGTACGTGTGCTTTCACAGCGTACCCACTCTTCAACGGAAGAGATCAAATCAACAATTGATATCCTGCAGCGTACAACGGCGCAAGCGGTTGAGCTGATGGAGAGCAGTTCTAAGTTGGCAATACATTCAGTAGAAGATGCCGATCGAGCTTCGCATGCGCTTGAAGAGATCAATACTGCAGTTGCTTTGATCAGCGATATGGCGACTCAAATCGCGACGGCTGCTGAAGAGCAAACACATGTGACGGGTGAAATTACCCAGAACGTGACGACCATTAAAGATGTTACCGACCACTTAGTTGTGGGCGCACAGGACAGCTTAACTGAGTCGAACGAACTTAAGAGCCAAGCCGCTGGCTTAAGTGACAAAGTGGCGACTTTTAAGCTTGCTTAACTGGTTCGCTCACTGATGCCTGATCAGTGAGTGCACGTTAAGCAATAAGCCAAAGCGACGTAGATTACGTCGCTTTTTTTGTATTTGTGAGTAATCGAATTCTTTACTAATCTACTTCTGAAAACTCTTTCAGCGCACTCATTGCAGCTTCTGCTTTGTCTTTTTGAACGAAGATGTGGTCGTGATAGTAGCCCGCAACCACGTTAGCGCTAATGCCGTAAGAGCCAAGCTTTGTCGCAAACGCCGCCGTTAATCCAACCGCTTCAAGGCTCGAATGTACCGATAAAGTGATAAGGCTAAATACACCGTCGAAGTTTAGCTGAGCTTTGGTCGCAACGTCTTCTTCCAGAACCAGCGTTAAACCTTCTTTCTCACGAAAAGTTGAGATTGGATTGAGCTGAACATAGTCTGTTAACGCTCCGTCGACAGTACAGAAAACATAGTTGCCTTCAATGAGTTCTGGTGACATGGACTTTAACAAAATGTCTAAATCGGTAATGGCAGTCATAGTCAGTTTCCCTGCGTTAATAAGCTAATTGATGATGTATGCAGTCACGATAGAAGCAACTGACAGTTAAGTAAAATTAATGATTTTAATTCTGCATCAGTTTTACTAATGGCAAGTTTTCCTCCTTAGTGATGGCATCGTACTTCTACCAACTTGTCGATTGTTCCATCTCGTCAGATAAATGGTCGATAAAGGCTCTTAACAGCGGTGTGACTTGTTTACGTGTTCCATAAATAGCATGCACACCGAGCGTTTTAGGTTGCCATTCAGAAAGCAGTGGCACTAATAGACCATCACGCATCAAGGTTTCCACTGAAGGGAAGGGCAGTAAACAGATACCGTTGCCTTTGAGTGTGGCAGAAAGCAGAACCTCTGAGGTGTTTGCACTGATATTCCCTTTAATCGGAACCGATTCGAGCCCATTGGGGCCATTGAACGTCCAAGCGGTTTTGCCAAAGTAACTGAACGATAAACAGTTGTGGTGCGCTAGATCTTGGGCTTCTGTGGGTGTGCCTTTCTCTTTTAGATATTGAGGCGATGCGCAAATCACGGAGCGGCATTCACCGATCTGCTTCGCGACAATATTGGGCGTCAGTTCGTTGGTTATGCGAATGGCCAAATCGATGCGTGACTCAACCAGGTTGACGGTCTGATCAGTCGAGATAATGTCGATAGAAACCTCTGGCCATTTGGCGATGAAGCGACTAATTGATTCCATCAAGAAGCTATCGACAATCGAGTAGCTCGCAGTAATACGCAGCTGACCTTTTAAATGCTCTCGGTTTTGGTTTCTGATCCCAGCTAGGGATGTTTCCAGTGCCAAAAGTTCTCTGGCGACCTCAAGTGTTTCTTTACCTGCGCTGGTTAAACTCAAGCTTCGTGTTGTTCTGTGAAGCAAGCGTGTGTCCATCCATGTTTCTAACTCACCCAAATAACGAGTGACCTTGGTTCGTGAGAGATCAAGGTGCTCTGCCGCTGCGCTCAAACTGCCACGTTCCACTATGGTGACAAAGACATTCATTGCCTCGAGTTTATCCATTGTTTTATTGCCTAGAGAATTAAACCGACCTCAGTATATGTCCGAAAACTGCAATAGTTAAAGTCAATTTGATGTCTATTTCATCTAAAAACAATCAAATAAGATATTTGGACATTCAACGAGTTGGCAGGTGTTCAACTCCAAGTATCGGAATAAAGCCATGAATACGTTATCGAAAAACCTGTTATTAAAAAGCATGCTTTTAGGAACCATAAGCCTAGGAACCGTGCTGGCATCAAGTGTTGCTTTAGCTGTGGATCTGAACATCACTCACTATAACCCCGGTGAGAACGCGATATTCCCTGCAAGCTCGGTATTGGTTTCGGGTGAGAAAGAAGTGATTCTATTTGACGCACAATTCAGTGTCGCAGACGGACAAAATTTGGTGGAGCAAATCAAAGCCACAGGCAAAAAATTATCGATGGTTTACATCAGCAGCGGCGACCCAGATTACTACTTTGGTTTGGAACCGATAGTTTCGGCATTTCCTAACGTTAAAGTCGTTGCCAGTGAAGCCGTTGTCGCGCATATCAAACGCACCAAAGATGCAAAGCTTGAATACTGGGGGCCTATATTAGAAGGCAACGCGCCCTCTAAGGTGATTGTTCCAATGGTGATGAACGACACAACATTAAGCATCGAAGGTGAAACCATCGAAGTGAAAGAGATAAATACACACCAAGCTTACCTATGGGTTCCGTCTGAAAAAACGGTGTTTGGTGGCGTGTCGGTGTATAGCGGTGTGCATGTATGGATGGCAGATACTGCATCGAAAGAGATTCGTAGCCAGTGGTCACAATCGTTGGAGCGTATGAAAGCACTAGAGCCAGAGGTTGTAATTCCGGGTCACTATTTAGGTGAAATGCCAACAGGAATAAATGCAGTTCACTTCACGAAGGATTATGTGGCTGATATTGAAAAAGCGTTGGCGAGCAAAAGTAATCCAACATCGGTCGAGATCAGTGATTACATGAAGAAAGCCTACCCGAAATTTGAGGCTACGGAAGGCGATTTAGAACTTGGCGCGAAAGTGCTAAGCGGCGAAATGGCTTGGCACTAGAGTTGATTATCTCGGTTGTGTCCCAGAACAGTCTGAAGATTGTATGCTAGATTTATTGGTGATACACAACTGGAGATATCGATGATCTGGCTTTCAGTGAAAGTACTACAGATTGGACTTGTCTATGGATACAGGAAGTATCAAAAAACGAAAAGAGCTCCAGCTTAGGAGCTCTTTTTTTGTTTCGGAGAGACGACTTTCTATTTCAAGTGAGAAAGAAAATCAGCATTTACCCGGTTTACAGTTAGTAGTCAGATTAGCCTAGTAGCCAGATCCGCCCTGCAACTCAATATCACCAATAAGCGAAAGTATGTTGAAAATAGAACCCATTACTCCTCACATCGGCGCTCGTATTCACGAACTAGAGCTTTCTACATGCAGTGCTGATGAACTCGATAAGGTGTATCAGGCACTTATTGCCCATCAAGTGATCTTTCTCGACGGGCAGACTTTGTCTCCAGAACAACACTTGATGATTGCACAGCGCTTTGGAACGTTAGAACCTGCACATCCTTTCTTCCCTCGCGTGGAAAGTGCGCCACAGGTGAGTGTGATTGAAACAACCCGTGGCAATGCGCCAAAGGAAAGTTATTGGCATACCGACTTAACGTGGCGCAGCTTGCCGTCGAAAGCTTCCCTGTTGCATGCTCAACACATTCCAAGCATTGGTGGTGACACTATCTGGTGTTCTATGACTGCGGTTTTTGAATCTCTACATGAAGATATGAAAGCTAAGTTGAGAGGGTTGTCGGCGACTCATTCGCTTGTGGCCTTTGAAGGTATAGAATCAGAAGACATTGATCTCGATTGGCACAAATCCTTGATTAAAACAGCACAGGAGAATCCGCCAGTGGTTCACTCTGTTGTTCAAGTTCATCCTGAAACGGATAAAGAAACGCTCTGTATCAATGAACAGTTTACTCGTTATATCAACGAACTCGACCGCAAAGAGAGTGATGTTTTACTCAGCCAACTGTTTGAAATTGCGAGACGCCCTGAGTTTCAAGTTCGTTTCAAATGGGACAACGGCTCAATGGCGATCTGGGATAACAGGGTAACGCAACATTACGCAGTGATAGATTACGGGGATACTCCAAGAAAAATGCATCGAGTAACAGTGACATAGCAGTAAGCTGAACACAGTTATCAAAAGAACACCGCGCATGCCCATCCCTGAACCAAGCACTCGTACTTAAATTTAAGCGTCAGCAGGGTGCATCATTCATCTACGCTTAATAATAAAAACAAATGCGTTGGTACATATTTGATTGAAACCTCACTGCTCGGACGTGATGTGTAATATAATCGGCGCCAAAATATAAGTATAAAAACCAAATCATAGAATTAATAAACGTCAGGGCTTAGAGAGCAAAGTATTTCGTATGAACGCGATTCGTAAAGTTTACCAGTACGCAGAACCGAATTTAACCCTCGTGGGTTGGATGGGCTTTGTCGGCTTTCCAATTTACTACATTGTGTGGGAGTTTTTGTTCCCGCAACCCTACGAAAACTTAGCGCTTCGCCTGTTTTGCTCGGTATTGTTCTTTGGCATTATATTTCGCAATCGCGTCCCATTTGAATGGCGAAAATACCTTCCGGCTTATTATCAAGTTGCCGTAACTATCTGTTTGCCAGGTTTCTTCTTCTACATGCTGCTAATGAATAATTGGTCCAACGTTTGGGTTATGTCATTCATGTCGGCTATTTTCCTCCATATTTTATTGGTGCACGTGACGAGAGTGATGTTTGCACAAACCTTTGCCGGTATTGGGATTGCTACCTTGTGCGCTTGGATTGCACAAGGCTTCTACCTCGAACTCACAATGGATTGGACGCATGTGCCAATCTTTTTGTTTATCTACTTATTCGGCAACTTGTTCTACTTCCGCAATCAGGTGGAACATGAAAACAAGGTGTCATTGGCGAAGTCTTTTGGTGCGGGTATTGCCCATGAGATGCGAAATCCTCTAAGCGGATTACTTACCTCTATTGATGTCATGCAGTCCATATTGCCGAACCCTAAAAGTGGCGATCAAAAAGGGCAATATGCGTTAAGCAATGAAGAAGTGATTCAGTTGCGTGAAGTGGGCGATGAAGCGATGGAGATCATTCATTCCGGTAACGAAACGATAGATCTGTTACTGACTTCAATTGATGAAAACCGAGTCTCTCGATCTACGTTTAAGAAGCATTCAGCGCAAGCGGTGGTTGAGGATGCGATAGACAGTTTCAATTACAAGCGCTCTGCTGATAAGTCAGCAATCTCCTTGGATGTGCAGAGTAACTTTGAGTTCTTGGGTAGCGACACCTTGTTGAAATACGCCATGTATAATCTGTTCAAGAATGCGTTCCATCATCGTAGCCCTGAAGATTTTCATATTCATGTCACCATGTTCAGTGATGAAGTGACGAACCAGATAATGGTGACGGATAACGGCTCTGGTATTTCGAGCGATATCATTCGTCGTATTTTCCAAGACTTTTACACCACAGGCCAGTCGGGTAATTACGGTTTAGGTTTGCCATTTTGTCAGAAGGTCATGCGCTCGTTTGGTGGTGAGATTAAATGCCAGTCTGAAGTGGATCAATGGACACAGTTCACGATGATTTTCCCATCTTTGACTTCCAATTCGGTAGAGGAAATCAAGAGCGAACTGACTAAACTCAAGACGGTGCTGATGATCAGTGATCAGACAGTGCTTTCCAGTAAAATGACTGAAATCTCTCGCTTTATGGGTTTTGACCTAGAGATTTTGGATGTGGCATCAGCGCTTCAGAATAAGGAATATCAATTTGAGTTCGACTTGATTTTCGTTGATATGGAGAGCTTGGATTTAAGAGCTAGTTGCCTCGATAAGATTGAATCGTTACTTTCGTTCACTGAGGCGCGAATCATTTACTTGTATGAGCGTCATCCTATCAAGCGTGTACGTAACATTTCTTTCGAGCCTATTTGGGTGGAAACACAAGTCTGGCTACTAAATACTGAAGCGACCATTGACCGTTTACTGTTTGACTCCAACTACGTGATGCCATCGGTTGCTGTAAAACCGCTAGAGGCCACCACTAGACGTACGATTATGGTGGTCGATGACAATGAATCTCTACGCCGATTTACGGCAATGTTATTGGAAAAACAGGGCTTTGATGTTGTGCAAAAAGAAGACGGACAACAAGCCTTAGATGCGGTTGATACCGACGAAATCGACTTGATCCTAATGGATATTGAAATGCCAATCATGGACGGTGTTGAAGCTTCTCGCCGAATTCGCAGTGCCGACAAAGAATACTCTTCGGTGCCGATTATTGCTCACACGGGTGACAGTTCTCCCGTTACCTTGGAAAAGATGGAATCATCAGGCATGTCGGACTTTATTGTTAAACCTGCCGATAAAAACCGACTGTTTGATAAAATTGCTCACTGGATTTAGCGGGTGTAATAGTCTGAAGTTCACGGCCATTGGGTAGACATAGATTCAAGAAAGAGCTCAGCGAATTGCTGGGCTCTTTTTGTATCGCGACATGATAGCGTCCATTCAGTCCTGCCGTTGGTGTTGGTTATAAATATGGTTCGAAAAAGGTTACACGAACTCTAACTCGGGGTGATGGTACGCTTCGTGACAAACCGTGAGCACATGGTCAATGTCTCTTGGTGTCATATCGGCATTCACTGAAAAACGGATGATGTTTTTGTTCTTGCCAGTCGCAGGGCGGCAGAATACCGCACCGAACACATCACGTTCTTCTAAGAAGTCTCGCACACGCTCCGTGTTTCTTTCATTGCCGCACTCTAGCGCTACAATTTGAGACTCACTGCGGATATTAAAGCCAATTCGCTTTAGCCCCGTAGTCAGCGACTTAGCCCGATTGAATAAGGCTTCTCGTTTGTCTTCCGCACCTTTGATCACCTCCAACGTTTTCTCTAAACGAACCACTTCTTGTGGTAACACTGTTGAGCTAAAAATCGCAGGGTACGCCACAAACGGCAAGGTTTTAGACAGTTGTTTAGGGCCAAGGATTGCCCCAGCGCGATAAGCAAAGGTTTTTGCCAAGCTAACGGTGATGAAGTCGACTTGGTTGGTGAGCCCCAATGCTTGCACTAAGCCTGCACCATTCTCTCCATGTGTACCCAGTGAATGGGATTCATCAACGACGACCGCACAATCAAACTCTTGCGCCATTTCGTAGATGTCGCACAGTGGGGCAATGGTGCCTATTGTGCTGTAAACCGAGTCGACAACAATGACACCTGAGCCGTGGCGCTCTAACTGTTTGCGTAGGTGATTCATATTGTTATGCATAAACGGATGGGCAACTGCGCCGGCAGCCCGAATCCCTTCCCATAGCGACATGTGTGCAAGGAAATCAATATACACAGGTGTGCCCGGTGGGCAGATGGTTTGCAATAGCCCAATATTGGCCGCCCAGCCCGATTGAGAAAGCAAACAGCTCTCCATTCCAACATAGTTCGCAAGCTCAGTTTCGAACGCAGGTTTAGACTGCTCATCTTGTAAGAAAATCGCAGACATCACCACGTTGTCATCGTGCTCACAGATCGCCGCTTGATGGGCTTGTTGGATCTGTTTGTTGTGTGACAGCGCTAGGTAATCATTGCTCTGCATCACAACGGCACTGCGCTGGGGGCGTTTACCCAATACCAAATGCTTTTGGCTTTGGTTCTGGGTAATCAGGTCTTGAATATAGAAGTTCAAGCGTTCTTCGATAAAGGAAGGTAGTGGTTTGTTTTTTGTTTTATCACTCATAATAGTTCTCTTCAAATACAGGAAAACGCCAGCGCTGACGGCTGTATATTGACGATAAAAAGTGATGTGTCATTAGCCAAGTTGCATAATTTTGTGGGTGCTTGCAAACTCAGCATTTAAGGGTTTTGAGGCGAGTGGGTTTCCTTACGGTTTGGGGCTTTACCCGAATTAAGATAGGAATAATAGCCTTCTTTTTTATGACAAAAGGCTATTAGAATTCGGCATTCGAAGGCATTTAAAAAAGCGGATTTTGAAAGGCTACGTGCTACGTGCTACGTGCTACGTGCTGTTAGCTGTGAATATGGATAAGCTCGATTAAGGCATCCAATTGCTGCTTGGCTTCATCCTCTAACGGATACCCAATATTGAGGCGTAAGCAATTGCTGTAAAGGTCGAGAGTGCTGAACAGGTGTCCAAGCCTAATATCAATGTTCTTCTCGGTAATGCCCTGAGCAAAGGCTGACTGGTTCAAGCTTGGGATTTGCAGCCAAAGCACCATGCCACCTTGTGGATTACTTATCTTCACATCTTGAGGAAGGTGCTGAGCCAAATAACTTAGGTATTGTTGGCGCAAAGACAAGATCTGAGTGCATCTTCTCTTCACGTGCTTAGCGTATTGGCCAGATCCAATAAAGTCAGCAACCGCAAGCTGAGTGGGCAGGGCAACGCCGTAGCTCGCAGCTGAGAACTGAGCCTTGTATTCGTTGATAAACCTGCCCGGCAAGCACCATCCCAAACGGTAACTCGGTGACAAACTTTTCGATACTGATCCACACCATAAGACATATCCGCCTTTGTCGTAGTATTTCGCGGGGAGTGGTGTGTGTGAGGAGTAGGACAGTTCAAGATACACATCATCTTCAATGATCGGTACTCGATATTGATTCGCTAATTCGGCAAGCTTCTGTTTTTGACTTGCCGACATATTGATCCCCTGAGGGTTCATATGAGAAGTACAAAAGATCGCGGCATCGACTCGCTTGTTCTTCAAATGCGCTTCCAGTTGTTGCAAGTCGACACCATCATCGAGCGATGGGATTTCTATGATCTGGCGTGACATCTTTCCGAGTAACTCCAGAATTCCATTGAAACAAGGAGAGCTAATCGCAATGGTGTCGCCTTCTTTGGTACACGATTCGAGTGCAGCTTTAATCGCTGACATACAGCCTGCGGTGATCACCATCTCTTCAGGTGAAAAATGGACATCGAGCTTGGCAAAGTAAGTGGATAATGCCTGTCGCAACATCGGCTCACCTTGTGTATCTGGGTAATGGTTGAGCCTACTTCCCATACGCCTAATAGCGCGACGAAAACTTCGTTCCAGTTCAACGATCGACTGCTCATCATTAGTGGTGCTCGAAACCCCTAAAGGCCCATTGATTGAGTTGTGAGTCGATGAGGTTTGCCTAACACTGGACACCTTACTCTCAAACTGTGCCCACTCTGGGGTTGAGTGAGCAGGTTTATGAGGAGAAACAAAATATCCCGCTTGCGGTCGAGAATGAATCCAACCTTGTGATTCCAGTTTTTGGTAGCAGCTCACCACGGTCGACATGCTGATCGCCTGTTGCTTGGCGCTACTTAGTCAGTTATGGCTTTGTGTTCGGTGTGGGTATCTGGGGTATGGCTTCATGGTCGATCACTGCTGGTTTATCGTCTGGGCTTTCATCGGTCTTGCTTTCAACCAACGTATTAATCGGCATGGCGGTTGGCGTGTGGTTGTTCAAGGAGAGTGCTTCTATTCGTAAATTATTGGGTGCGATGCTAGCTATGTGTGCATTGGCGGTATTGGTATCTGCAGCTACGGGCAATGTCACCGTTAATGGCGTGATCTTGATTATGATTGCGGCGTGCAGTTGGACCTTGATGGGCGTGATTGTTAAGGCATCGAAAACCACTCAAGCTTTTGCGTTCAATGTCTGGGGGATGCTGTTTGCTCCAGTGCCATTAGTGTTATTTGCCGTGATGTTACACGGTGACCAAATAATCTGGCAGGGCATCGAACAATGGGATTGGAACACGACGATTGCGGTGCTGTTTCAAGCTTACCCAACCACGCTATTTGGTTATTGGGTATGGAATAAGCTGTTAATCCAATACCCGTTAAGTACGACCGCGCCGTTAACCTTGTTAGTGCCTATCTTCGCATTGATTAGCGGTTACTTTATGTATGATGAGGTGCTGTCTGTGGCTCAGGTTGTTGCATCAATACTGTTTCTTGTCGGAATTGGTTTGATTGTGAAACCTGCGAATGTAACGAATACCAAAGCGACACAAACACTTGCTGAACAAAAATGATTGAAGAAAGCTGATATTGCATGAGCAGCTTTGAATGACAAATAAGACCTCGCACTTGTGAGGTCTTATTCTATGTCGAAGAAGTGAAGTTATTTAAATAACCAACTTACTAAGCAATCAACTAACCATACACGCAAGTAACTGGCTCTCAAGATCATCGTCTATTTCTAGACCGATCATTTCTATTCTGATTTCGATACACTCATCGAATTCTGATTCCGTCAAGCCATCCTCTGTTAAGTTGTAACCGAAAACCTCAAAAGAACATAGGCTTTTATAAGTGAATTCGAATTAAATTCTGAAATGATACAAATCTTATATTTAATAACGCTTATTTAGTAACCTCTGTTGAGTCCCATATCAAATCAAGTGGCTGATTTTATTGGGTATCGGAGAAAAGTCTCAAAAATTATTATTTAGTTCGCTAAAGTTTTAAATTCTATTAATGGTTGTTTTTATGGAATATAACGCCATTTCGTTACTGTTGAGTAGATGGTTTTTAGCTATATATGTGAAATTTGAAGCGAGTTATCTTTCTGATTTGAAAGAATAATTAAATAGTTAAGATAAAAAAGTTGGCGAAAATCAGAAGCTTGGCATACACTTTCCTAGTAAATGACCTTATCTCATTGATTGAATAGGGTAAATGCTTTGGCGCTACTGGCGATGGTAGCAATGTTTAACATAGCTTTGAGGAAAGTTTTATGGCACTCACGAAGGCCGATTTGGCTGAGAACCTGTTTGAGACACTCGGATACAGCAAGCGGGATGCCAAGGAAACGGTGGAAGTGTTTTTCGAAGAAGTTCGTAAAGCGCTCGAAAATGGCGAACAGGTAAAACTGTCTGGTTTTGGTAATTTTGATCTTCGCGAGAAAAACGAGCGACCTGGTCGTAACCCGAAAACTGGTGAAGACATTCCAATTTCTGCTCGACGTGTTGTTACTTTTAGACCGGGACAAAAACTAAAGGCCCGTGTCGAAAATATTAAAATCGAGAAGTAGCCAAGCAATAGACCACGCCTAGCGTGGTCTTTTTGTATCTGCATAGAGTTTAAGCTAAACGCATTTCTTTAATTTTTAGTAACCTTTCTCAAACTCCATCTATTTACTGTCCGGTAAGAACTTGCTTTAGATGCGAAAACAGAGGCTAGGCCTCTGACTTTGAATCTTCACTCTAAAGGGCTTGTTGAACCTTACTTGCGATGTCTTCAGACACCCAAGGCTTCCATACCTGTGGTGAGCTTTCTAGAAAGTAATACATGGCTTCTTCGGCGTCGGCTTGGTTGTCTTCCATCCAGGCCAGCAACTCACTCATTTGTTTATTGGTAAAACCACGCTTTTCAAAGTATTGGTAGGCAAGAGGTTCGTTATTAGCAAAGGCTTCTGTGGTGATTGTGTGAACCGGTGCTGGTGGATACATGGTCACTTTAGGAGATTCACAATCAGGTTGTGTCGTACAGTTACGGAATTCCTCAATGTCAGTACCACTTCCGAAATCAACCTTCACCATTTCATACTTACCTAGCACAGGCGTAGGCGACCAGTAATATCCAAACCATGCTTTTTTGCGTTCGTAAGCTTTCGCTATCGTACCTGCTAAAGCGGCGCCTGAGCCGGGATCAACCATTTCAAAATTGTGATCTTCTAACTTAAGCGCATCGAACAGCTGACCGGAGGTAATCTGACAAGTCCAACCCGCAGGGCAGCTATAAAATGCAAACTTCTCATCATCTTCTGGGTGTTCAAACAGCTTTGCGTTTTTAATCACACCTTCAATGGTTGTAAGCTCTGGGTACTGTTCAACAAGGTAGTTTGGTACCCAGAAACCTTCTTCACCGCCGTTGACCAAAGACTTGCCCGCGTAACGTAGACGCTTATCCGCAACACCCTTATCCAACGCTTCTTTGATGCCATTAGTCCAAAGCTCTGGCGCAACATCAGGTTGACCTTTTTCAATCATTGACGTGCCCGTAGGGACGCTATCACCGGGGATTAAGTCCGCTTCACAGCCGTAGCCGTTATTCAAAAGGAATTGGTCGACATGAGCAATAGGCTCGCCGAGTTCCAGTTCATGTCTGCAATGGTGATCTTTCCGCATTCGTCAGCACTAGCGTGTACAGAAAACGCAGCAAGTAGCGCGATGGAAAGCATGGATTTGTTATTCTGCATTGACGTAATTCCTTTTCTTGTCAGAAGCTTATTCGCTATAGAAACAGAAATGTTCGACGGAGAAAAGAGACTGAGATCTAAATTTAAACGATCTGATTATTTGGGATAGGAAGTGGAGAGGCTACTCAACAAGTACTAAAAAGGGCTGCGAGTGCAGCCCTTGTGATGTTTATTGGAATAGCCTATCTATGTGTTAAGCCGCTTTAATGTGCGTTGTAATGTACGGTTGCCATGCTTGTTGGTAAAGCTCTAAAGATTGGCGTCGTAGGCTATTGATTTGTGCCGCTTCGATATCGTTGATTGGGCGATGTTCTGCAATTGCGTGACGCTCAATACCTTGGATAATTTCGTACAGCTCGTGCTCAGGACCACTTTTCACATCAGCAATCGCTTTTAAGTGAAGTTGAACCTCTGCAATGATGTTGGTTTTAGGCAAACGAACCAACAAGTTAAGGTCACGGTAACCAGAGTCAGCCGGCGATTTAAACTTATTTTTCAGCTTAACAACGTCTGCTTCACGGCTTAGCGCTTCGTAAACTTCAACCAAGCTCTCTACATCGTTCGCGATGATAGTTGCACGGGCTAAGTCGGTAATTTTTGTCACATCACCATCAAGCTCAAGGGCGATTTTTTCTTCTGCGCGAGCTTGAGATTTAACGCCAGCAAATAGCGCTTCAGAATTGGTGAGTAGGGCAGTACTTTTACAGATAGTTTCTAGTTCAGCTTGGCCTTGATGCGCTTTGCTGTACAAAATATCGAAGTCGGTGTAAGGCTGAGTCGGGCGTGAGTCGAAGGCCTTGATGCCGTAAAGGCCGCTCAAACTATGACGGAATACGTTTGAAGATACTTGGTTTTGCGCAGGAGTGCGCGTTTGATCTGTTGAACTTGTTGAAACAGGTGCTGCTGCGAATGCAGGCGCTCGGCTCAATACCAAAAGCATTAGGGCCGTCGTACGGAGAAATACACTCATTCAAACTCCAAAATACAAGGTTACAAAAAACGGGTAGTCAAAAGGGGTAACCAGTAACGCACAAGAGTAAAAACAGCTTAACTAATTTCACTACATATTAAATGAGGCTAGCTAAGACAGAAACCAATTCTAACGTTTAATATTGCTTTAAAATGTGAAGATATAGCCAAATAACCCAACCGTTAGTTCCGCAATTATCAGAACTTTGAACTTAGCCAGTTTCTGATTTTATCGAAATCAATTTAGTACTTTAAACCAAGCTAAGGTTGCTCTTACCTCTCTATACTGTACCCTTGCATTATGACTGTTTAACATGAACGAAAGATGAATAATCCTGAATTTTGGCACAATAAATGGGCAGCCAACCAAATTGGTTTCCACCTCGAAGATGTAAACCCACTTCTGATTAAATTTTGGGAAAATACTGAGCCTAGCTACGAGAAGAGTGTGTTTGTTCCACTTTGTGGCAAAAGTGAAGATCTGATTTGGCTAGCTTCAAAGCATGAAGATGTTCAAGGTGTCGAGTTAAGCCAGATTGCGGTTCGCGCATTTTTTGCAGAGCACCTTTATACCCCGACTGTGACTCAAATTAGCGGTCAGCACGAGCTCTACCAATTCGATGAATTGAGTGTTTACACGGGAGACTACTTCACAGCGCCTATTCAGCCTGTTGACATTATTTATGACCGAGCTTCTTTAGTGGCATTGCCTGAAGAGATGCGAGTGCAGTATGTCGAGCGTTTGAAACAACTACTGAAACCGGGTGGTAAGATTCTTTTGGTAACACTGGATTACGACCAAAACGAAATGGCTGGGCCTCCGTTTAGCGTGCCTAAGCTAGAAATCGATCAGTTGTTCGCAGGTTATAAGATCACATTGTTGAATCAGGACATCGCAGACGATGAACATCCGAAGATTGCCAAAAAAGGCTTGTCTCGATTTAGTGAAGAAGTGTACTTGATTGAGTCAGACGCTTAAGCGCAGTGAGCTCTCTAGCGAAAAGACCGCTTCAATAAAAAAGACGGGCTCGATAGCCCGTCTTTTTATGGTTCAGATTTGAACTCGTGATTGTTCAGAATTGAATAGCAGGTTAGTAAATCACTTTTACTTTTGACGCGCTCTCAATTGCATCTTCAATCGCTGTCTCAGTGCTGTTGCGACGAGTAAGCGCCACACCAAGACGACGGCGACCATCGATATCAGGCTTACCAAACAAGCGAACTTGCGTTTGTGGTGCGTCTAGCGCTTCTGCAAGGCCTTCAAAGCGGATATTCGTTGATGTGCCTTGACCAAGGATTACGGCAGAGGCACAAGGGCCATACTGAGTAATTGATTTGATCGGCATACCTGTAAATGCGCGTACGTGTAGTGCAAATTCCGATGAGTCTTGAGACATCAGAGTAACCAAGCCAGTATCATGTGGGCGAGGGGAGACTTCATTGAAGATCACGTGGTCGCCTTTAACGAACAGTTCAACACCAAAGATGCCGTGACCGCCTAATGCGTTAACCACTTGCTCTGCCGTGTATTGCGCCGCTTTAAGTGCGTTGTCAGACATGACCTGTGGCTGCCATGATTCACGGTAATCACCGTCTTCTTGACGGTGACCGATAGGTGCACAGAAGTGAACACCGTCGACAGCACGAACGGTTAGAAGCGTGATTTCGTAATCAAAGTCGATGAAGCCTTCAACGATTACACGACCCGCGCCAGTACGGCCACCTTCTTGTGCGTAGTCCCAAGATTTCTGGATATCTTCTTCGGTTTTGATAACGCTTTGGCCTTTGCCTGAAGAACTCATTACCGGCTTAACAACGCAAGGCATACCTACGAACTCAACAGCAGCGGCGAAATCTTCAAAGGTGTCTGCGAAGCGGTAAGGTGAAGTGCTCAGTTTGAGTTCTTCTGCCGCTAGACGACGGATACCTTCGCGGTTCATCGTTAGCTTGGTCGCATTCGCAGTTGGAACGACATTTAAGCCTTGCGCTTCTAGCTCTACCAACTTGCTGGTGGCAATAGCTTCAATTTCAGGAACCACATAATCTGGCTTTTCTAGTTCAATGATCGCTTGAAGTGCATCGCCGTCTAACATGTCTAATACATGGCTACGATGCGCAACTTGCATCGCTGGTGCGTCTGCATAACGGTCACAAGCAATAACTTCCAAACCTAAACGTTGGCACTCGATAGCAACTTCTTTGCCGAGTTCACCTGAACCTAATAGAAGTACACGAGTAGCATTTTCACGAGTAGCAGTACCAAACATAGAAATTCCTTCCGATCTTTTGAACGATTGATTGAAAACGGGGTGATCATACTTATTTCAATGACAAAAGCAAACGTTTGCGCAAGTTGTTGCTTTAATTACAGGCATAAAAAAAGCAGCCCTGTTAAATAGGGCTGCTTATTTAAATTTTTGTTAATCAGATGTACTTAGATTGCTAAGTAAGTCACTGGAATGTCGGGATTAATCGCTTCTAATGTAGATTGCGTATCCGCTAGGTGACTGATGCTACCTTCTGCGATTTCAACCAAAGCAGCACTTTCAATTTGTTCGAAATCGAAGCCAGCCAGTTTAAGTTGAATTAACGCGACTTGCAGAGGTGGTAGGCTCGGGTTGAACGCTGCATTTTCAGCGTAAGCTCCCGTAAAAATTTCACCTGACGTCAGTTGTAGTGAAACACCACTTAGGTTTTTGGTGTAAGGAGCATGGCTGCGGTTTAGTGCTGCTAGCGCTTCTACAACAATAGGCGTTGTTTCTTCGGTCGTGTACTTATGATCAAGCTTTGTCATTAGGCCAGTTGTCACACCTAAATCAGCAGGGCCGAACGAGTCTGGTAAGTACTCTTGCAGAGACATTTCATCACGTTGTGGAAGCTGAACTTTAAGTTCTTTTGCTGTTGTCAGTTCGTTCATGAATTGACGACAGTGACCACAAGGACTGAAGTTGATGGTGATATCTGAGATACCGAGTTCGCCTTTCATCCAAGCGTGGCTGATTGCAGATTGCTCAGCGTGAACGGTTTGACCAAGTTGAGCACCAGCGATTTCAAGGTTTGCACCAAAATACAGAGTACCAGACAAACCACGCACGATTGCACCAACATAAAAGTCAGATAACGGAGCGTAAGAATACGCTGCGGCAAAAGGAAGTAGCGCAATACGTAGTTCGTCATCCGCTAGACCACTTGCTTGCAGTAGGCTAGCAAATTGTTCTGGAGACAATGTCGCGTCAAAGTTGTCTGCTAATACGATGTCACTCAAAAGCGCTTTCATTGATGATGGAGCACTTTCCAGCGCCAGGGTAATACGACTGTTCATGTTGAATCCTTAATTGACCTTAGGCTTTAATTCTATGCAATGCTCAGGATTTGTCTGTGACAATGATCACTATTGCGTTGTTGTTGTTACATTGGCTTGCATAATTAGAGTGAAGTCACAGATGAAATCGATTGCAAGAGCCATTTATACAGCTGATATCGCACTTATTGCTCGTAAAAGACCGTGACTTGACTGCTATTGCCAAATAAATGCGAATAAAAAGCCCAAACAGACACTGTAATAAACAGCATTCTGGTTGGGCTGAATCGCGTAGTGATCGTTTAGGTTAAGAGTAGAACCAAACCACAAGCGAAAATATACTCGGCGCGATAATCGAGGTAATGACGCCACAGAGCACAAGCGCCAAAGAACTGAATGCTGCGTCTTCCTGATTCTTTTCAGCACAAGTTGCCGTACCTAAAGCGTGAGACACGGTACCCATGGTTAAACCTCGGGCAATAGGGCTCTTAATACCAATGAGATTGTAGATTGGATAAGCAAAAATTGCCCCAAATAGACCAACAATCAATACCAGTATTGCCGCAATCGCTGCTTCACCACCTAAATGGCTCGATACTTCCATCGCAATTGGTGTGGTGACTGACTTACCTAATAAACTCGCAATCAAAGTTAAGTCAGCTTTAAAAGCCACTGCGATTAATGCTGTCGTTGTCATCGACATCACACTGCCTAGCGTGCAAGCAAAGGTGATGATGCGCCAGTTGGCTCTAATTTGAGGTAACTGTTCGTAAAGCGGGTAAGCAAGGGCAACAACCGCAGGCTGCAGCATGTAGGTAATCCATGTGTTGTCTGCATAGTAAGTCTCAAACGGTACTTTGAAGAACGTGAGTATCGGAATGATGATACCAATGCTGATCAGCAGGGGATTACACAGCGGCGAGTTTACTTTTTGACTTACCCAGCGAGCAAACAGGAATACCACGATGGTGAGTAGAATCCACATGATCAGTTACCTCTCGATAGCATGCGGTCTAAGAACCATGATAAGGACACCAACACCAGTAACGTGCCACCAACGGCGCTCGCCATAATTGGCAATGCGTTCGCGATGAGCATGTCGAAGTGATCCATCAACCCAACACTGATCGGAACAAACAGTAAGATCATTAGCCGGATAATCAAGCTTGCACCGGGTTGTACCCAGTGCGAAGGAACAATACCAATCACCATGGCGGCAAACAGAATCAACATGCCAAAAATACTGCCTGGGATTGAGGTATCCAAAAAGTGCTGTAACGCGTTACCTGCTGTAAGAGCACCTATGATTAAGGTGAAGGAGATTAAGCAGTAAACCAGTTGGATCAATCTTTCTTTCAAAGTGTTACGTCTCTTGATAGTGGAATTAGCTAGCTAACTTTTCTACGTATTGATAAACCGCCTTCAAGATAGCCATTTTCTTCTCGTCGCTTTCATGTTCGTGCGCGAGGTTTTCAAGGTTGAGCATGTACTCTTCTAAACGGCACTCATAAAACTCACGACAATGGTTCGCCCATTTCAATTGCTCAGCTTCGTCGAGCGTCCATGGGAAGTTACGCGCACGGTAACGGAACAGTAACGGTTTAATTCGTTCGTCACTGAAGGTGATATCCAAAGCCGCCAAGTTGTTCGGGTCAGTTTCGCGAATGATGTTCATCGCTGTTTTATCAGCAGGTGAAAAGAAACCGTCGTAAAGGTGTGTATCAACATCATCACTCTTTTCGTACTCGCGCTCTTGTGAATACAGGCCGATCAGTTTTTCGCGGATCTCTGGGTGTTCGCGCAGCAGTGCCAAGTTTTTCAGGCATTGTTGGCGATCGATACCGATGGTTTCAGCATTTTCAGCCGTTAGCGTTTTGGCTGGAGCAAGAATAGGGCACTTGTTTAGCTGAACCAATTTGATGGGTACGGGTAGTTCGTCTTCACCCAGTTCACTGCGTTTGGTATAGAGCCTTTCTCTGAGTTCATCAGCGTCCAGTTCTAACAGTGGGCTTGGATCTTTGGCTAAATCAACCACGATAACCGCATTTTGATTGGTTGGGTGCCAAGCCATAGGCACAATCCAGCTGGTGTAGTTGCAGTCACGGCCAAACATGCCTGAAACGTGCATTAATGGTGTCATGTTTACGATATCAACCAGATCATTCAGCTTACGCTTATGACGCATGTTGTAAAGGTAATCGAACATCTTAGGTTGCGCAGCTTTCAGCTTCTTCGCTAACTCGATGGTCGCAATAACATCGGCCATCGCATCGTGCGCGTTCTCATGTTCAATGCCGTTTGCCACAGATAGGTGTTCCAGTTTGAAGCTTGGATAACCTTCTTCGTTCTCTGGCCAAACAATGCCTTCAGGGCGCAGTGCGTGAACAGCGCGCATTACATCTAATAAATCCCAACGAGAGTTGCCATTCTGCCAGCTCCACGCATATGGGTCGATGAAGTTTCGGTAACAGGTGTAACGCGTTACTTCATCATCAAATCGAATACTGTTGTAGCCAAGGCTTGTGGTGTTAGGTTTCGCTAACTCAGCATGGATCTTAGCGATAAACTCTGGCTCAGGGAGACCTTGTGAAGCCGCTTTTTGTGGTGTGATACGGGTGATCAGTGCAGCTTCAGGCGCAGGGAGGTAATCAGCGGGAGGTTGGCAATAGATAACCAGAGGCTCTCCAATAACATTGAAATCTTGGTCGGTACGAACACCCGCAAACTGACTCGGACGGTCTTTTGCTGGGCTAACGCCCCATGTTTCGTAATCGAAAAAGAAGTAGGTTGGCTGATTATCTGAACTCATTGAATTTCCTGAACAGCAAGCGCGGAACGTTTACTGTGGCTGAAGGTTAGTTTTGTTCAGTATCTGATAGTATGCGGTACGCGTGCAACCCAGATCACAAATAAATTGCCGGAAAACGGTGCTTTACTATTCAATCGAGTCAGTGGGGAAGGTTTTGAAACCAATTGAGGCGGTTTCTTAGTTAATACAATCTGTCTATCGTCCGTTTAATCCGATGGAGGCGAGAGTATCAACTGGACTTTCTGCTTCATGGTTAACTCTCGGTTCTTCAAATCTTTGAATATGGCCTTCCATTCTTGAAAGGTGACCACTATCGGATTAAAACTGTTCACGGGTTTGGTGACGCCATAACGTACAGTTTCAACTTCAGGTTCGAATGTACCAAATAACTTATCCCAGATAATAAGAACGCCGGCGTAGTTCTTATCAATGTATTGCGGGTTTTTGCCGTGATGTACACGGTGGTGTGATGGGGTGTTAAAGATGTATTCAAGTGGTCCTAAGCTTCGTATCCATTGTGTATGGACAAAGAACTGCAAACCTAGATTCAGAAGCACCACAAAGATGACCCATTTAGGGTCAAAACCTATGATGACTAACGGTACCCAGAACAGCCACATTCCCGCAATGGGGTACATTAAACTTTGACGGAAAGCCGTACTGAAGTTCATCTGTTCTGAGCTGTGGTGCGCGACGTGTGCTGCCCACATCCAGCGAACACGATGGCTTGCTCTATGGAACCAGTAATAGCAAAAGTCTTGCAACACCATCAACACAATGAAACTCAGCACGCCCATTTCAATGTCCATTAAACGCCAACCAAACATCAAGAGATACAACTGCACGACCAATAACCCGGTGATCAAATCGGAGAGTTGATGCATTCCTGCAAGCGTGAAGTTACACATCACTTCTGAAAGTTTATAGCTGGAATTATCTGGCAATCGACCTTGCTTCTGACCGATAAAATACTCAGCCAACATGCACACCACGAATAAGGGCGCTAATACCAGCAGTAGCCATTCTGGGTGATTGATTAATGCGTCGATATTCATGTTTTATCCTTGTTGAGACGCCATACGCGTTCTTAGTATCAAGTTTACTTAGACTTGCTCGCCTGAGATTCAGTCAGCAGAATTTCGCTACCAGCGAGCAAAGTGATCTTCTGTTAGGCCAAGAACACCATCGAGTTGATGTGTCACTCCATTGTTGTCTTCAATCGAGCCAGAAAAGTGACCAATGAACTGACGAAAGTTACTTTTTAACAGCCATAAATTGAGCTTTTCGCTGCGATTATTTAAGGGCGTAAAGGTCAGGTTTATACGTCCATCTTGTGATGTTATCTGCCAAGGTAAATTGGTGTCTTGGCGACTAAACGCAAACTGTACCGGGTTAAGTAAGTGCCGAGTTCCATTGATCCATAAAACGTTCTCGCAGCCTCCGGTTTCATTGACGCCTGCTGCGAGGTTCAAGCCAATATCTGTCCCATTGGATTGCGTGTTGATGCTTGCCCAGCGCCAACTGGTTTCACGTCTCATGTAACCCGCTGAAAAGTCATAACCGGCACGAGCTTGTTCGAGAACGAGTGATTCTCCCTTTATTTGGATTTCACCGCTGATGCGCAAAGCATTGTGCTTTTGGGTGTAAGTCCAACCTGAATAACCCGTTGGGCTGCACATCGCCATGGGCAAGCTGTCGGTTTCAGGCTCTAAAGAAATATCGGCCTTGATGAATTTCGTATTCAAGCGAACTCGCCATTGTCCGCCCTCGATATAGAAAGCAATGCTTTGATCTGCAATGCTTGTCTTTCCTTCAAATGGTGAAGGCGTTACATGCTTATCAAACCCTAATGGCCTCAACCAAGATGACTCTTGCAGATGGTTGTTTTCTATGTCGTACAGATAACAAAATGCCGAGCCTAAGTAGCGAATATCCGCGATAGCGACGCCGATAATGTGTGTGTCGGTGACGATGCTGACAAACTGGAATTGCTTATAGTGGAAGTGCTTCTGCCAAGGGTTTGCTTTTGAATCCATCGAGTTTCGGTAGTCAAAGTTCTTGATGTTTAGGTGTTTAAGGATGCCATCGAAATGCCCAATGATCGGCTGACCATTAGAATTAATCAAACTGTGTGGGGCTGGGTTGGTTTTTATCATTGCGATGGTTCACATTATTTTAACAACTAAAGCCATTGTGCGATGAGTAGCGTAGAATTGGGAGGTCATATTCGGACAAGAGCGCGTTACCAATCACGATTTTGTCAGCATGTGTTGTTAAGGCTGAGTAGTCATGTTGATGGGAAAGGGCTCGATATAAGGAGAGACGATTGGAGATTATCGCGGAGTATAAGCCAACCGGACATAGGCACCAGTTGGGTACATTAGATATCGCGCTGCTGTTGAATACGCTAGAGCAACGAGGTATCGATATTGAAAGGCTACTCAATGATGTGGGTTTGCCGAACATAGATTGGCGAGACCCGAATGGAAAGCTGACTTACGCTGATAAACTAGCGTTATTTAGCGTGGCGAATCAGAGCTTTCCTCACGATGGCTTAGGGCTTTGGCTGGGGGAACACGCTAGCTTGAGCCACTTTGGTGTGTTGGGTTATGCGCTATCGACCAGTCAAAATGTCGGGGAGGCCATCAAGTCGGGCTTCAAGTATTTGCGCCTGAACGGTCCTATTTTCTCGGTTAAATTGTTTCTAGATTCCGATCAAGCAGTGATTCAGATTGAGAACACCTTGGAAGTGGGCGATCTGCTGCCTTTCTGCAGTGAGTATTTCTTGAGTTCAATCGTCTCTTTGTTCAAAGAACTGACTGGTCATGAGTTGGATATTCATACTTTGGCTTTGCCTTATACACGCACTAATTACGCCAAGCTCTATGACGATCGTTTCCAGTGCCCTGTAGTTTTTGAGCAGAGCCATTGTGAACTGCGTTTTGATGTATCGGTTTTGTCGCAAACCTTATTGACTCATGATGCAGCGACACTGAAGCGCTATCTTGCGTCTTGCCAGTCGATAATGGAAACGTTGGACTCTGAGCATCTGCTGACTAACCAGATCAAAACGATCTTTTATCAAACCGCAGGCAGTTTCCCGAATATTGAACAACTCGCGGATGAGTTTGGTTGTAGCTCTCGTACACTCAGGCGAGAGCTAGTGACCCATGAATCCAGTTACCAAATATTGCTTACCGAAGTTCGAGTGGAGCTGGCCAAAGAGCTATTACTCGGCACAACCATGAGCATTGATGACATCGGTGAAAGGCTCGGTTATAGCGACCCTGCAAATTTCAGAAGGGCGTTTAAAGGTTGGCTCAATAAAACGCCCGCTCAGTTTCGTGATGGTTTAAGTTAAGGCGTTACTTGCTAAAGAACTGCTCCCTGAAATCGGTGACTTGCTGTTGATAATAACTGTCCCAATCTTGTTGAGTCCAAGTGGCATAACTTGATGAGCGCTGAGAGTCTAAGGTCGCTTTGAGCTGATCCAGTTGCTCGTGATAACTCATCACGGTTTGTTGCTGTTGTGCGACTTGTTGTTCTCGCGCGGCAATGTTGCTGGCCTGCGCTTCATCTAAGTAGGCATCTTGAAGGTCGGCTTTGACTGATGCTACTTCAGCAGGGCTATAGCTGCTGGGTATCAAAGATACTGCCAGTTCATATTTTTGAAGCTGTGTTTCGGCGTTTAACGTGCCCGTATTGTTTTGCCATTCACTAAGCAAATCTTGATAGTTGGCCAAAAACTGGCTCGCTTCGTTCTTTTCAAGGGTGTTAGCGTCAAGCGTAAAATCCAGATGAGCAAACTGGTCAGCGAATAGCTGGTGGGCCAACTCTCCCCATACTTGTTGTGCAGATTGCTTGAATAAGGCAACACGATCTTCAAGAGTCTCTATGGATTCAAGTGGGATAGTGCTTTGTGTTAATTGCCAGTCAGCCGATAGCTGCGGATAGTCGCTCAGTAACTCAAACCATATGCCCGGCAATTCTGATTTCAATCGTGCGAGTTGCTCTGCGCAGTCATCGCGTTGTTGGCAAAGCTTCCAGAACCCATCGAGTTCATCGAACAAAGCCTTGCCTTCAAGCTCACTCAAGTTTTCAGCAAGAATTTTACCGTCCAGTGCTCCGGCTTGGGCTTGATTGCTGTGCGATGCGGAGTTTTCCGAACTAGCGGTTGCAGTAGGCGTGGAATTATCGTCATTAGTTGTCGTAGAAACACGCGGCTTAGGTTCTGTGTGTTGAGCAGAAGATAGCGCTGTTTCGTTCGTTTTTGATGACCACGAATAGCAAATAATGCTCGCCGTTAAGACGAGCATTAGGATTAATATAACTCGATGCATTATTGGTTCACCGAGTTACTTGATCACGGCGCTAACAGGGAAGTGGTCTGAAAGGTTGTAGTGCTTCCATAACTCACTGCTTGTTGATCTTGGGACATCCACGCGATTGTAGTTATGCGCTTTAGCGGCATACTCTGAGCTCACTACCACATAATCGAGATACTCAACGTTCTCGCCACCCGACATAGGCTCTCCCGCAAAGTTGTTGATGCGTGGGTCAAAGGTAGAAGCGGTGTAACCTGAGTATGTTGGTTCATCAGCCTGCAGGTTAGCAAACATCTGTTGATAGTCGCTTGGGAACTTGAGCTTGTTCACGTTGAAGTCACCGCTGTAAACCACAGTTTCTGATGCCGGGATATTCAGAGACTGCGCCAGTGCACGCATCTGCTTGAATTGACGTTGTCGGTAATCACGAGCGGTGTCCGTATCGAATGATGCCGTGTGGGTACCGAAAACATGGTAAGCCTGACCATTCTTGATAACTTCCGCGTAGTTAACACCTTTATCAGCAAAGCAATCTGTGCCCGTGCAATCAGGGAAAACATACTGCGCTTCATTAACGATAGGATAGCGGCTGACAATGATCACACCACCGTCGTATATGTTAATCCCATCTTTATCGAGCATTTTAGTTTGATAAGGATACTCTTTCGCAAGCTCACGCAAGAACTCATCTCTGCCGTTAGCAAACACCTCTTGAAGCGCCAACACGTCATAGCCCTTTACATATTGAGGGAGTAGGTCATAGCGGTCACCAATATGTGAAGCGATGGCAGGCAGCGCCCAGATGTTGTAAGTCATGACCTTGAGTGTATTGGCATCCGGCTCTGGTTGCTCATCCACTTTTGGTGGGGTGATGGTGTAATAAATATCATCATAGCGCGCTGTAGAATCGGCTTTGAGGGCTAGCTCTGCATTGACCCCGAACGCATCGGTTGTGCTGCGATGAATATTACGATCGTCATGCAATGTTAGGTTGACGTCTGCGGCACTCAAACCATGTTGCAGTGTCGAGTTATACCAATGTCCCTTCATGGTTTGGTTGAGCGTGACACTTTCGCCCACAGCGTTTGATACCACAGTGTCAAACTCATAGGTCTTCCCAGATTTCACACCAGTCCAGCGGTTGAAACTTATCAGCTTCTTCGTCTCCCAAGGACCAATCTGTTCAACATGCTGTTGCCACTCATCACCGAGTTGAAGCAGGTCGGTACCAGTGTGGTTGGCTTGAATGGTCATCACTTGATTGGTGTTATTGGTGAGATACACGTCGGTGTCTGCGATCGCAGAGGTCGAAGCGATTGATGTGGATGCCACAAGTGCAGCTAACCAAGTCCATTGAGTTTTCATCGTTTACGTTATCCTTATTGATTGATGTCTAGAATAACGTAGTCAAGAGTTATGACATTGGAGTTATAACTCTATGGCATTTATTCAAATATGAGATATATGCCAAGGTTTTATAAAATTGATTAACCATTGAAAATTAACATATTGTCTTATCGGAATGATAAGTGGTACGCGCGCGAATAATAAGGTCAGTTAATGCTTTCGAGTCGGTGGAACAGCCAATATTGGCGTGCTTAAGTGAAAACTGTGTGTCGCGGTAAAGTGGAGGTTGTGAGCAACAAGAAGGGAATATGGACACAGCTTAGAGCTATCAGCATAAATTTTGCGATTGTTCTGTAATTTACTCTTGTTCAGTAAACAGAAACCTCAAAAACAGGTATGATAGTGCCGTTTTTAATCCTGAACTGGGAAAGTCATGGCAAAGTTAACACTCCAAGAGCAGATGCTTAAAGCTGGCTTGGTAAATGAGAAAAAATTAAAGAAGGCGAAGAAAGGCTCTAAAAAGTCTCGCGTTCAGTCTCGTGAAGCAAAAGCGGCAGCAGAAGAAACTAAACTGGCGCAGCAAGCGAAAGACAAAGAGTTAAACCAACAGTTGAAAGAACAACAGTTGAGCAAAGAAATTAAAGCTCAAGTGAAGCAACTGATTGAGATGAACAAGATCGAACAGAAGAACGGTGAGATCAAATACAACTTCACCGACGGTACGCTAGTTAAATACCTTTACGTAGAAGAGCTGACTCAAAAGCAACTAAGTAAAGGCATTCTAAGTATTGCTCGTCAAGGTGAGAGCTACGTTGTTATTCCAACAGCAGTAGCGAACAAGATTGCTATGCGCGACGAAGAATCTATCGTTGATACGCAGGCAGGTAGCACAGACGAAGTAGACGAAGATGACCCGTACAAAGACTTCGTGATCCCAGATGATCTAATGTGGTAATCCGTTTTGCCTAGCTCCATTTTAATGGTTAGCTAAGTTTACAGGATCTAAGAATGCAGCGAACAATCACTCGATTGGCGCTGCATTTTTTTTGCGCGAAATGACTTCTGCAAATCTTATCTAACGTTCAGTGCTCTGACATGCCGTAAACAAGGCTATCATTGGCACTTGCATGATCGATAAAATCGGTATTAGCGCGCTGTTCGTGTTGGTCGTAGCCATCGAAGTAACAGTCGCCAATTTCATTGCGCGGGCAAACGTGAATGTGGTCTTTGATGACCAGTTCGGTAGAGCAGCATGGGCAGTGTTTTACATGTCCAGTGAGTACCGTAGATCGATTTGGTTTCATACACCCTCCTGATAGGCACTGTAATCTGATTGCCTATTTGCACCCTAAGTTACGCAAATTAGTGTGTCGTTATGATTTCATTTTTAAGTCAATGAAAAACGATTCAGAAAGTGAATACTTAGCGGCTAATGCAGATGTATGACTGAGAAAATGTAAGACGAATCAAGCCCAGAGCAGACGCAACGGGCTTGGAATAACAGCTGAAACTTTCTATGGGCTTATGGCTGCATTGGGGTAAGCGTTAGCTGAGCGCTGTTATAACCCAGTTGCGCTAGGGCTGCAGGGTCGAAGTCAGTCAGAACCTTGATGTCACCAGCGTAGTAGGGTGTGTAATCGCCTGAAGGTGTCATGGCGTTAAATGAATCAATAGAGTGCTCGGTACCAATATCGATCATTCCAGAATATTGTGACTCCGCACTAAACTGGCCTGAAACATAGGTGTAGAAAGGACGGACACTGGCACCTGCGGCGTACTGCATGCTACTTAAACCATTGGTGTTGATTGCCCAGCTCCAATCCCACCATTTCATCTCTCCAGGAATATAACGGTGATCCCATTGGTAGCGGATATTGGCTTGATCTTCGCTGGTGGTTCCCATGGTAAAGGTGTGAGAGACCGTCGGGCGGTTTGTTGGGTGTGAGCTTAGCGCATTGCCGCTATAACGAAGGAAACCTGTGAAGTTCACGTCGTAACTCATGCTGGTTTTGATACGGTATGGGTAAGTGATGGTAGAGCGTAAGAACTCTACTTGAAAAGGAAGTACTGAGTGAGCAGGCACGGTGATGATGGCTTCCAGTTCTGTTGGTTCAAAACGAGCACCACTGTTGGTATCGGAGAAACGTTGGCCATCTTCTAGCGCTACTCTTACTTCTGTCTTTCCAACTTGTGGCCAATGAAAGGTTTCATCAATGACGACTGAATCAGCAAGGTCGAAGCGTTGGGTTTTACTCCATTGTGTGGATTGCTCAAAATGAAGGTCAACGACGATTTGTTTAGACTGATCGTCGTCATTGATTGCATAAGCCGAGACGGTTTCAATCAGTTCTTGGTCGGTCTCTGTCATAGAACCGTGTAAAAACGATGTGTTATCGAGCGTGTAAGCGAAGTTATCAACAGTGATGCTTGTCTTCTCATCACAGCGATCACCGGCACAGCTTCCATCGTTATTGCCTTTAATCTCCCAACCATTGTTAAGCGGTTTTATTGCCATGTCTTGGCCGACGTAACGCGCGCTATCGCCTCCAACCCAAGCGTAACCGAGGTTATGGGCCAAGTAACTCAGTGGCCTGATAAAGTTCGTGTTGTCGCTGACTAAGGCGCGTTGAATATCAAGGTTATTGTTCGTTTCGATAGCTTGCGCTTCGTAGTAAGGCAGGCCTGCGTCTGGGGTATTGGGGTAGCACCAAGTATTGTCACTTGGTTGTCCTTGTTTGATGAGCCCGTGGTAGCCAGACCCCATGATCACCCAGTCATTTTTAAGGCCAGCAATGTCCCACACATTCATGCGAGATAGTAGGGCGGTTTTGTGTTCTTGAGCTTCTGTATTACTGAGCGGACGATAATCGGAACGGCAGATATCTTCACCGAGGTTATCCAATACGATTTGGTCTGAATATATCTTGGCATGAGTGGCAAAAGAGATGAAACAGAG
This sequence comes from Vibrio sp. 10N.222.55.A1, assembly GCF_041473835.1. Taxonomy (NCBI): domain Bacteria; kingdom Pseudomonadati; phylum Pseudomonadota; class Gammaproteobacteria; order Vibrionales; family Vibrionaceae; genus Vibrio; species Vibrio sp. 10N.222.55.A1. The sequence continues at coordinate 48,460 of NZ_JBFRSX010000026.1, forward strand.
GGCAGAGCTAAATAGAACGGTTTTACTGACGTTAAGCATGAATAAGTTCCTAAATGCCATTATTTGGCTCTTTTTATTAGAATCGAGTTATTAGATTTTATTGATATTATTTAAAGCCGAGGGGCTCTAGCGGGGTGTACTTTGTCATATAAAACAATGCCAAAAATACTGAAATGAATTGAAAATAAATACTTATAGATATCAGGAGGTTGTACTGATCAACTTGTTGTTTGATAAAGACTTATCTTGATGATTTCAATTAGTTTCAACAATCCAATCTATGGGTGATTAATTGTTGAACGTTTCTGTTTTTGAAGCCTCGTTATTTGGTATGTTGGCTTGGAAAATTTAGGCCAGCAAGATGGATTAGATAGGTTTATTGTTTAAAGGAGGGGGAAGTACTGAGTAAGCCAAATAAGGAGGGATGTTGTGATAAGCAAGATCGAAAAATGCAGCCAACAACCGTTCGATTGCTGCTGCATTTTTTATTGTTCGAGTTAACTTAATTGGAAGAGATTAAGCATCACCTGGTTTTTCGCGTTTGCTGTTCCAACCCATAAAGTTGTAAATGTTGTAACGAGCAAAGCCAATCTGTTCATGCAAAGCAAAATCTGTGACCGCAAAGTTGTACCACAATGGCAACCATGAAATTTGAGCAGCCATATAGTCGGCTCTCACTGGAATAACATTCAAGCCGAAGTGGTTGAAGTAGAGCTCGCTACGACGAATATGTAGGCCAGATGAAACCAACACAATGTTGTCGAATTTATGATGCTTCATTAGGTCACTAGTGAGCTGAGCGTTCTTCCAAGTGTTGACGCTATTTGGCTCTTGAATGATGTCACCCATCGGAACGCCAAGTCTCAGCAATTGTTGCTGATAAACTTCTGCTTCGGCAACACCGTTATTTTGTGCATCGCCACCACTGATGATCACTTTGCATGTGGTTTGGGTTTTGGCGCAATCTTTATATTGGCTGGCGGTTTCACTGATTCGGCCAAAAGAGAAAAAGGCTGGCTCAAACTCTTGCGTGCTTTTAATTAACTGCGTTCCCGCACCCAGAAGAACAATGGCGTTATTGTCAGACCATTGGATATCAGGCTTATTTTCGTAATCGGCTTGCAGATCGTTCAGTAAATAACGAGGAATTAAACCTGAACCAATCAGCACAAATGACGATATAAGAACAAGAGATAAAAACAGAGAGGTTTTTCGCCACTGAAGTAAACGTGTAAAGCCTACGAATAGCAGAAGAAGTAATAATATAATAAAGCTCATGAGGATCCTGTTATCGAACTGGTGCCAAGATGATGTGACATACTGAAGCGGTGCATCATATATCAGTTATGTTAATCATTCATAGGTAACTCATTGTATTATTGAACAAATGCACGATTTCTTTCTATCAAGAACAATCATCGATGAGAGCATTCGAAAAATCGCTTTATTATTGTTCGATAATCCCATTTTAAATATAGGTATATAAATCAAGAGGGTTATTTAAACCTTATTTCGTGTTATTTGATTTATCTGTTCATCGGTTTCCGTTTCTTCAACTCGTTAACTCAGCTTTCATATTCTTAAACTACCAAATCTTCAAGCTCTTAAATGATCGAGCTCTCCAGTTTTCAAGATCTTAAACTATCAAGCTCTCAAGCTCTCAAGCTCTCAAGCTCTCAAGTTTTCAAAGTAATGCTGAACAAATTTAACGAACACTTGGTGTTTCTTTGCCGGATAAATAACTTGCGGATAGAACAGATAAATACTGTTGCCTTGTTGCAGACATTCATCAGGCAGCACTCGCTCTAATTCTCCCAGTTCGACCTCTTTCGCAACGTAGTAACTTGCAATACGGATGATGCCACTGCCTGCCATAGCTTGTTGCTTAAGCAGGTGGTTGTCATTACTTGAAAGCCAGCCGGACACATCAATATTTACCGATTTTAAAGGCCACTCGGTTTGGTGCAGAGTTGCTAAGCATTGATGATCACTTAAGTCACTCACATTGGTAGGGCGACCAAATTGGTTAAGATAACCGGGAGTCGCGACTAAATCATGTTGATAGCTAATCAAGTGTTTCGCCACCATGTTGTCAGGTGGCGTATTGGTGGCACGAAACGCGATATCGATATCATCTTGATTGAGATTAAAGTTGGTGTAGCTACTGTTTATCTCGAAACGAATCTCAGGGTATTGCTGCCTAAACTGTTGGCAGATATCGAATAGATATACCTCAGTAAACATCTTTGGCGCAGTGAGGCGTAATAGGCCTTTGACGATGTCGTGTTGCTCAGAAACACTGCGTTCAAGCTGTAAGACTTGCGAGCGAATCGTTAAGCCTTGTTGTAACGCGCGTTCGCCTTCTTGGGTTAAACGAACACTGCGAGTGGTTCTGACCAAAAGCGGGCACTGTAAATCGTTCTCTAAACGTTTGATCTGTTCAGAAAGGTAGCTCTTAGAGATACCGAGCTTTTCGGCTGCCTTGGTAAAGTTGAGTTGCTGAGCAAGTTCTACAAACAGGATCAGTCGTTCTATTCTTTTGTGTTCGTTCATTCGCGCGTTCCTACCAATCTATTGTTCGTCATATCAAACAATCATTTCGTAACTAGCATATTCTGTTTTTTAAAAAGAACAATATGATAGAGGCATATTTCTGGTCAGCAAATCTTCTAAGCGAGAATCGATATGACGAACAGCACTGAATCTACAAACAAAACGAATGACAAAAAACGTATCCCATTATCAAATTATCTACCGAATGTTGGGCAAATTGCCTATGGCTGCATGGGGTTAGGTGGTGGCTGGAATGATAATCCAGTGACGAGTGCGGATGTTGCTCAAACACGAAGCGTAATCGGCACCGCACTAGAATCGGGCATTAACTTATTCGACCATGCGGATATCTATACCTTCAGCAAAGCTGAGCAAGCCTTTGGTCAAGCATTACAACAAGCGCCTGATCTGCGTGAACAGATGTTCATTCAATCTAAGTGTGGGATTCGTTTTGAAGGCGAGGGCAATGTTGGTCGTTATGATTTCTCGGCTGATTGGGTAGGCCAATCGGTAGACGGTATTCTCAATCGATTGAATACTGAAAAGCTTGATGTGCTGTTATTGCACCGCCCTGATCCTTTGATGGAACTCGATGAGCTAGCAAGAACGTTAGAGAACTTAAAAGCGCAAGGTAAGGTCGATTATTTTGGTGTGTCGAACATGAACAGCCATCAAATTCAGTACCTGCAATCTGCGCTTGGGCAACCCATCGTCGCGAATCAAGTTGAGATGAGCTTAGCCAAATTGGATTGGTTGAATGATGGGGTGATGATTAACTCGCAAGGGCACCATCAATCAGACTTCGCCGCAGGCACTCTTGAACATTGCCAATTGAATAAAATCCAACTGCAAGCTTGGGGCTGTTTGGCACAAGGCCGATTTGCTGAGCAAGGTTTGTATTCAGAACATGAAAACGTGAAAAAGACAGCGCACTACGTGGCTCAGTTAGCGAACCAATATGGCGTAGAAAGTGAAGCGATTGTGTTGGCATTTTTGCTTCGTCACCCTGCTCGTATCCAACCTGTAATTGGCACCACAAATCTAGAGCGAATCAAAGCTTCGGCAGTCGCGACTCAGATAAACCTGTCTCGTGAAGAGTGGTACAACCTATACGTGTACTCACGTGGTCAAGCACTGCCATAAGGAATGAGTATGTTGAATCAAAAGATCGCGCAACAATTGGTGTCTAATGCTCTCGATATTGCTGAGCGTAATCAGCAAGCAATCGCGGTGAGCGTGTGTGATACGCACGGTGAATTACTGGCGTTTATTCGCATGGATAATGTGAGTGCTCAAGCCGGATTGTTAGCACAGAACAAAGCTTATACATCTGCAAGAGATAGACAGCCAAGCGGTAACTTAGGTGCTTGGGCGAGAGAAACTGGTAAAGACTTAAGTTACTGGACTGACCCAAAGATCACTGGCTTTAAAGGCGGTGTTCCCATTGAATTAAATGGGCAGGTGATTGGCGCTATTGGTGTCAGCGGATTAAGTGAAGACGACGATGAAGCACTTGCCGAAAAAGTCATTCAACTTGTGTTCTAAGCTGTTGCTCGTGAAGTAATGGAAGTTAGAAGTAACAGATAATAAAAAACCGATGCATGTGCATCGGTTTTTTTGTTTAACGAGACTCAAGTGCTTGAATCAATCGAACCCATTAAGCGTTCGCTTGTTCCAGATCTTGTTGCTTGTCTTTCTTGCCTAATAGGCGGCTTGTGATCGTACCGGCTGTCATAGCACCAGATACGTTAAGCGCCGTACGTGCCATATCGATAAGTGGCTCGATAGAGATAAGCAGTGCTGCAATCGTTACAGGAAGGCCCATAGCAGGAAGTACGATAAGCGCCGCGAACGTTGCACCGCCACCTACGCCAGCAATACCGAATGAGCTCACTGTGATAATAGCAATCAGAGACAGAATGAAGTTGATGTCCATTGGGTCGATGCCAACTGTAGGCGCAACCATGACTGCTAGCATTGCAGGGTAGATACCCGCACAACCGTTTTGACCAATCGTCGCACCGAAAGAGGCAGACAGGTTAGCAATCGCTGGTGGCACGTTTAGCTTAGTGATTTGAGCTTCAACGTTCAGTGGAATTGTTGCTGCAGAACTACGAGACGTGAAAGCGAACGTCAGTACAGGCCAGATCTTTTGGAAGTACTCTTTCGGGTTTACACCAACAAAAGAAACCAACACACCGTGTACGACGAACATCAGTAGAATCGCAACGTAAGATGCAACGATGAAACCCAGTAGGCTGAGGATGTCAGAAGCACTTGATGTTGCAACTACCTTCGCCATTAACGCTGCGATGCCGTATGGCGTTAGTGCCATGATCATCTTAACTAAGCGCATAACGATAGATTGTGACGCTTCAACGAAAGTACGGATTGGAGATTCTAGTTCTTCTTTCTCTGCCATCACTTTACGAGCAGCGATGCCCGTTAGCACACCAAAGATAACAACCGCGATGATAGACGTAGAGCGAGCCCCCGTTAGGTCTGCAAATGGGTTAGTCGGAATAAAGCTGATCAGCATTTGTGGAATTGTTAGGTCTGAAACACTACCGATGCGGCTTTCAAGTGTTGCGATACGTGCTGTTTCGCGAGCGCCTTCTGTTAAACCTTCAGCAGACAGGCCGAATGCTTGCGTTACAACAATACCAACAATCGCAGAAATCGCGGTTGTTGCTAACAGTACAGAAATGGTGATACCAGAAATCTTGCCCAGTGAGCCGCCTTTTTCAAGCTTCACTACTGCTGCAATCATTGAAACCAATACTAATGGCATGATCACCATTTTCAGTAGGCCAACATAACCACGGCCAACAATATTTACCCAGTCTAGTGTTTCGTTGATGACCGGATTGCCTTCACCAAATAACAGCTGTAGACCAAGACCAAATGCGCTACCAAATACTAAACCGAGTAAAACGAGGCGAGAAAGTGTGTTTTCTTTTTTCTGCTGTCCGTAGAGAAAAAAGAGGATACCAGTGAATACCGCTAAGGCAGCGATAGCTGAAAATGACATTTGTTTTCCTTATGAATCTCTTTAAATCGATAGGGCGCTTAGATATATGGGCGCAAATACTGTTAGCTACAGTAGCGACCTGTAACAAAACGTAAAATAAGGAAAAGTAATTTATTAGAACGATTAGTAATATCCACTCAATAGGATGGGTGGATATTCAACATTGTGATGAATAGGTGAGCTTTTTAGCGATATTTTGCCAATAAATTGAGCATGTCACTTGACGAGTAAATTTCGATATTTTGGAAATTATTTTCGAATAACCGGAACAACATTGCTTTGGCTACGTCTTCCGACTGAATAGGGCGTAGGTTTTTGAACTTACCAAGCATAAATGGAGACAGCAGAGGAAAGACACTTTGCAGGAGTTTTTCATCAGCTCTAGGTTCATCACGCTCACCCACCAGAGGCCCAGGGCGTGCGATGAAAAGCTGCTTGAAGCCAATACGTTTTAAATTTTGTTCCATTTGTCCTTTACAGCGAAGGTAGTGCGAATAGGAATCTGGTGAAGCGCCATAGCTAGAAACGACCGCTACGCGTTGAACCCCAAGAAACTTCATCGACTGTGCGACTTGGCTAACCAGTTCCACATCGATTTTGCGAAGCGCTTCTTTTGATCCTGCCTTTTTCTTAGTCGTACCTAAGCAGATAACGCCAAGATTAGGCGTCGCATTCGTGTCATCCCAACTGGTAACTTGCAGGTCGCTGTGAATGAGTGTGTGGAGCTTGTTGGAATCAAACTGTGAATCTAACGCTCGGCGAGATAGGGCATAGATATGATCAACGGCGGGTTCATCGATGAGCAACTTCATCACATGATGACCAATTAACCCGGTTGCACCAGCCACCACGACCGATGTTTTGTCTCCAGAAATGCTCATTTTAATCCCTTCTTCACTCCACAAGTGCTTGTTTAATATAAACAGTGTTTGAATTTTAAGCGAATAAAAGTTTGTTAAACGAGTGGTCAGTAGTATGTGGGGAGTCGCCTGTTTATGGAAAAAGAGATGATTTAGTTTGGCTCGACGCATAAGTACGGTCTGAAGCATAAGTACGATATGAAACATAATGGCGGTGGGAAAGATAAATGCGGTTTGAAACTTAAGTTAGGCGTTAAACATAACAAAGCCCGCTGGGCGACGGGCTTTGTTACTTTTCTTGCTTCTTACTAGGTAAAGGACAGTGGGATTTTCCTTACCTTTTTGCTAGCTTTCTTACTTGATTTATTTGGTTTTCTTTTACTTGAATTTGGAATCATTACACCTCCTAAATCGTTGTTCTGTTTTGTCTTTCAATCGATTGTCTTTCTTCGTGTAGCGTCAGTGTTGTGGGCATTCACTGTATGGGTACTTATCAATGGAGAGATTAATAAGTAATTTAGATAAGGCATAAACGATGCCAAAATGTAAGTTATTGATAAATCTATTATCAGTATTATTTGTGTTTTAGGGTTCGTCAATTTGACTGTCAATCTGAGAAAAAACCAGTGTGATCTGTTTAAATTAAGAACACTCTCTGCGGTTTCTGCCACATAGCCATAGATACAGCCTTGCTTAACACGTAAACTGAGTCGTAATTCACATAGACCAAGGACGTGCTATGAACCTCAAGCTTGATACTCTTGCTCCCACTCAGATTTATCACCTGATGACACAAACCGTCGTTCCTCGCCCGATAGCGTGGGCATTGACGGAATCTTCTGACCAAGAGTACAACCTAGCGCCTTTCTCTTATTTCACGCCTGTTTCCAGCAATCCGCCGCTACTGATGCTATCGGTCGGGAAAAAGCCATCGGGCGAAATCAAAGACACCACTCGTAATGCCCTTGAAACGGGTAAGTTGGTCATTCATATCGCGTCAGCAAGTTCTGCAGAAGTAATGACGGCGACAGCAGCCACGCTCGACCATGGTGAGTCTGAAGTAACCGCGAATAATATCGAGTTGGTTGAGTTTGAAGGCTTTTCTTTACCTAGAGTGAAGGAGTGCGCTGTGGCTTTTGGTTGTACATTGTATGAAGTTAAAGAAGTCGGTGAGGTACCGCAAAGCCTTATTTTTGCTCAAGTTGAACAGGTGTATATCTCTGAAGGTGTGATCGATAAAGAGAGCGAACGCTTGAAGATTGATGCACTAGCACTTGATCCTTTATCTCGACTAGGCGGAGGCGAATACGCCACGCTGTCCAATGTGTTCTCTGTCGCTCGTCCTAAGTAAGCGTTAACAATTTAACTTCAGCGAATAAGATCGTTAAACCCCGCTCCTTAATCTAAGTGCCACTAATTTTATGCTAGATACAAAATACTCACAGTACATCCAACATCGCATTGACCAAAAAACTAAGCCGTTAGGCGCTCTTGGTTTACTGGAAAAGATTGCCCATCAACTGGCTCTGATTCAAAGCCAAGGTAAAGAGTCTGCGGTTGAACATATCGAATTGAACAAGCCGAGCATCATCATTTTTGCAGGTGATCATGGTATTGCAGATGAAGGTGTGAGTATTGCCCCGAGTGCTGTCACACAACAGATGGTATTGAACTTCTTAAGCGGCGGCGCGGCGATTAACTGTTTTTGTGCGGTGAACAACATCGATATTACGGTAGTCGACACGGGAATATTGTTACCAGTCGAATCTGATAGCCCAATGTTGATCTCCCAGCGTTTGGGTACACGAACCAATAACTTTGCCAACGAAGCTGCAATGAGTTTAGAAACAGTCGAACGTGGGATTGAACTAGGTTCAGAGCTTGTATCTAGAACTATTTCGAATGGCACCAATATCATCATGTTTGGTGAGATGGGCATCGGCAATACCAGTAGCGCGTCAGCGATTTTAAGTGCGGTAGCAAACCGAACTGCTGCAGAGTGTGTAGGCTTAGGCACTGGTATCAACAACGAACAGTTATCACGAAAAGTCGAGGTGGTTGAGCAAGGTGTTGCACGCTGCACAGGACTCGATCCTAAATCGATTTTAGCTCAAGTCGGTGGTTACGAAATAGTGCAAATGGTCGGTGCTTTCCTTGGCGCTTACCAAAACAGAACTCCTGTACTAGTCGATGGCTTTATCGTGTCGGTTGCGGCGTATGTCGCGACTTTAATTGAACCGAGTTGCCGAGACTATATGATCTTCGCCCATCGCTCTGAAGAGTCAGGACACAAAATTCTGTTAGAGCTGCTCGACGCTGAGCCACTGCTCGATCTTGGATTGAGATTAGGCGAGGGCACAGGTGCTGCGCTAGCTATGCCAATCATTCGTGCGGCAGCCGAGTTCTATAACAACATGGCGAGCTTCGAAAGTGCTGGAGTCACGGTTTAATGAGTGATGCACCAGAAAGATCGTTGAAAGGTCGAGTTACTTATCAGTGGGAGCTTTTTGCGCTGGCGATGGGTTTCTTTTCTCGCTTGCCAATGCCGAAAAACACGCCCTATTCTACAGAGCGAATGAACCGTTCTGGTCGCTACTTTTCAACGGTTGGTTTGTTGCTTGGTGTTCTGTGTGGCGGTGTGTTCTTGCTACTTGATGTGGTACTGCCGAGTGCAGTAGCGATCTTTTTGATGATGAGTTTTAGCCTGATGCTCACTGGCGCATTCCATGAAGATGGTTTGACTGATATGGCCGATGGCATTGGTGGCGGCATGACCCTAGAACGCCGTTTGACCATCATGAAAGACAGTCGAATCGGTACTTATGGTGCGTCTGCTCTGATTATGGCTCTGCTTGGCAAGTGGGTGCTGTTGAATGAACTCATAAGCATGACGGGACTGTTTATGGTAATCGTGACCAGTTATACCTTTAGCCGCGCGATTGCTGCATCGCTAATTTACGACATGCCTTATGTCAGTGATTTAGATACCAGTAAAAGTAAACCATTGGCCAACAAGCAAACCAAAGGCGAACTTGTCTTCTTGTTGCTGGTAGGCGTGCTGCCTAGCCTGTGGTTTGGTCTTGAATTCGCTTTGGTTTTATCTGTCGTCGCCTATCTGTTCAGAACAGGTTTTAAAACGTGGTTAACGGCTCGAATTGGCGGCTTTACTGGGGACTGCTTGGGTGCGGCTCAACAGTTAATGGAGTTGCTGACTTACCTTGTATTCATTACTGCATTTTACAATGGCTTTCTATAACGGCTTCCTATGACCAACACGAATGAAACTATTCAAGCTAATCAAATTAATCAAGCAAGTCAGCGAAACAGCCATTTGGTATTGGGCGGGGCTCGTTCTGGTAAGTCTAGTTTTGCAGAGCAACAAGCATTATGTGCGCTTGAAGCATGTTCAAATGGACGCCTCAATTATATTGCGACAGCGACATATCTTGATGATGAAATGCGAGAACGAATCGCGCACCATCAACAACGTCGTGGCGAGCAGTGGATTGAGCATGAAGTACCCGTCGAATTAGCCGAAAAACTGCAGTCTTTTGAGAAAGAAGATGTGGTATTGATTGATTGCCTAACCTTGTGGTTGAACAACATCATCTTTGAACTGGGTGATGACGCAACTAATGAACAGGTTGAAGCCGTGGTTGAAGTATTGGTCAAAAGCGTCGAGCAAAGTCCGGCGCAAATTATCATGGTCTCTAACGAAGTCGGTTTAGGTGTGGTGCCGCTGGGTAAAGTGTCTCGCTTGTTTGTGGACAATGCAGGACGAATGAACCAAGCGCTAGCTCGCGTCGTTGAGCGCGTCACGCTGGTTGCTGCCGGATTGCCGCTGCACTTAAAACCATCTAATCACTTGCTTGATATTCAAGGCTAGGTCGCACACATGGTCAATGGAACAACCAAAAACATCTATTTGTTAAGACATGGCAAAGTCGAAGGAAAAGCTGCGCTCAATGGTTTATCTGATGTGCTGGTCAACTCTGATCTTCAAGAACAGATATGTGAGGCACTAACTACACAAGACATTACCTTTGATAGCGTGGTTAGCTCTCCACTAAGACGATGTGGTGATCTCGCGAGCTTGTTTGCAGAGCGTATGTCTGTGCCTTTATCAGTTGCATCGGGTTTTCAGGAAATGAACTTCGGTGAAGTAGATGGTGTCCCATTTGATGAACTTGAAGACAAGTGGGGAATGTTAGAAACCTTTTGGAAAGACCCTGCTAATCATCAATTAACTGGCGCAGAAAGTTTACAGAGCTTCCACGACAGAGTAACTCAAGCTTGGTCGCAACTTTTGAATGATTCAAGTGACAACATATTGTTGGTTACTCATGGTGGTGTGATTCGCATACTGCTAGCGCACTGCCTTAATATTGATTGGAAAAACCCGAGTTTGTACTCGAAGTTATCGATAGAAAACGCATCGATAACGCATATTCAAATCACTCAGTTTGCGCAGAGCTTTATCAGCGTTAAATCGATAGGGATACCTGTTCTCTGAGTGTTAAAAATACACGGTTTTAAGAATTAACAATCTATTAAACCTGTTAATAGAAATAGAAATAGAAATAGAAACAGAAATATAAATAGAAGTATAAAGCGGCGTTCACAGCCGCTATACCTGATTGGTATTACTACCTACGTGAAAGGAATTTAGTCATGACAACACCAAGTTGGGATCTAAGCATTGCTTATAGCGATCTTAATGATGCAAAAATCGAACAGGACATTGAACTCATTCAGCAGTGCATTGAGCTGTTGAACCTACACGTTGAAAAGCGTCATATCATTCTAGCGATGCAAAACGCGATTCAGACTTCAGAAGCGGCAGGCACGTTACTGAGTACAATCAACACCTTCGCTAATTGCCACGCATCGGTCGACGCGACACACACAGAAGCGAAAGCATTGCTTGGTCGTGTAGCGAAGCTGAACTCTGAAATGTCTCAAGCGTTCAGCCCTTACGAAGATACGCTAATTCACGCAGAACCAGAATTTATTGATGCAGTATTAGAGCATGATAGTGCGGACGTAGCAGGGCAGCGCTTTGCGATTGAAAGCTCTCGTAAGTTATCAAGCAGCCGACTCAGTGTTGCTGAAGAGCAGTTATTAGCAGCGATGAAGGTTGATGGTCGTGACGGATGGGGTCGTTTATACGATAACCTAACCGGATCTTTAAAACTGTCGCTAAAGCTGGACGGTGAAGAGGAAGCCCTAGGCTTTTCACAAGCCGCGAGCCTGTTGTACGGCAGCGAATTCGACAAACAAGAACCAGCATGGCGCGCGGTTCAAGGTGCGATGAAAACGCACCAAGAGTCTTTTGCTTCGATTCTAAATGCATTGGCGGGTTGGCGACTGACTGAAAACAAAAAGCGTTCGAAGATTAGCGATGTGCATTTCCTTGATCCAAGCCTACACGGCAGCCGCATCGTACCTGAAACGCTAGACACCATGATGTCGGTAGCAAAAGCAAATCGAGCTGTTGGTCAGAAAGCAGGTTTGTTAATGGCAAGAGTTCACGGGCTAGATGAAATGAAGCCTTGGAATCACTTAGCTGCGATGCCGCCGCTGGGTGACGCTGAATCTAAGGTTTACCCATTTGATGAGGCGATCGACGTGATCAAAACTGCGTTCGCTGAAGTAAATCCAGAGATGGCTGATTTTGTCGCTTTGATGGTTGATAATGGTTGGATTGATGCCGCACCAGCAGCCAACAAACGTTTAGGCGCTTACTGCACCAAGTTTGCTGCTACACGCACTCCGCTTGTGTTCATGACATGGAGCGGTAGCCGCTCAGATTTAATGACATTGGCACACGAGTTAGGCCACGCGTTCCACAACTGGGTGATGAAAGACATGCCGTTGTGTCAAACACGCTACCCAATGACGCTGGCAGAAACCGCTTCGATCTTTGCTGAAAATATCGTTCGAGACCATTTGTTAAAACAAGCACAAACATGTAATGAGAAACTTGAAATGCTGTGGGAAGAGCTTTCTTCTTCTTTGGCATTAATGGTGAACATTCCCGTTCGTTTTGAGTTTGAAAAAGCCTTCTACGAGCAGCGTGAAAAAGGCGAGCTAACGGCTCAGCAGCTGTGTGACTTGATGGAAACGACTTGGAAAGAGTGGTATGGCGATGCAATGACAGAAGCTGACCCTTACTTCTGGGCGAGCAAACTGCATTTCAGCATCTCTCAAGTAAGCTTCTACAACTACCCATACTTGTTCGGTTACCTGTTCAGTAAAGGTGTTTACGCTCAGCGCGATGCGAAAGGTGAGCAATTCTACGGCGATTACGTTTCGTTGCTTCGTGATACGGGCAGCATGATGGCGGAAGAAGTCGTTCAAAAGCACTTAGGAATGGACCTGACTCAAGCTGATTTTTGGCAACAAAGCATCGACATGGTCAAAGTTCAAATCGATGAATTTGAAAGATTGCTCGATCAGGAAGATTAATTGATCTCAATCTGTTCATAGCAGGTAAGAGCTGTGTTAGCTTACGTGGCTCTTATCTTGCTGGCATAACCTGAGATAAGCCGAAACAACCAAAAGTCTCTTTAAATAGAGAAAGTTATTTGGAACAGATGTCGGTTAGTAAAGTCAGCAGGTAATATAAAAATATATGGGTAGTATTTGTGAGTGATAACGGAGTTTCTGTTGATAAGTGCGATCCTAGCAACACAATTTCTATGTACAATTTATTAACATACGGCCGTGCAATTAAGGAGTAGCGCATGACGAAGACCCTCTTTCGCCAATCATTTCTTTTTGACAGCCTAGATCTTGAGCAAGAAGTGTTTGCAGGACAGACCGTACTGAGTAACGGTGTTCAAATTAAGCTTCATCAACGCGGTGTCTTGGAAGTGATTCCCGCGGATTTTAATTCTGAAACCAAGAACATCATTTTTTCAACCGGTGTTCATGGCGACGAAACTTCACCAATGGAGCTGATCGATAAGCTCATTGAGGATATTGAAACAGGTTTCCAAGTAGTAAACGCGAGATGCTTGTTTATCATAGCTCACCCAGAAGCCACTAACGCGCATACTCGTTTTCTTGATGTGAACATGAATCGTCTGTTTGATGAAAAGCAGTACGAGAGCAATCGAGAAGTGGATATCGCGAAGAACTTGAAGTTCTTGGTGACTGAGTTTTACAAAGAAACGGAACCTGCCACTCGTTGGCATCTAGATTTGCACTGTGCAATCCGTTTATCTAAGCATTACTCGTTTGCAGTGAGCCCTAAAGTTCGCCACGAAGTACGCAGTAAAGAGCTGTTTGATTTCATTAACAGTGCGCACGTGGAAGCAGTGTTGTTGTCAAATGCGCCAACCAGTACATTCAGTTGGTACAGTGCTGAAAACTTCGAAGCGCAAGCACTGACAATGGAACTAGGGCAGGTCGCGAGAATTGGTGAGAACCAACTTGATAAGCTAACGGCTTTTGACTTGGCGATGCGTAACTTGATTGCTGAAGTTGAGCCAGAGCATTTACCTAAGCGAACCATCACTTATCGCGTGAGCAGAACCATTGTTCGTTTACATGATGACTTCGATTTCATGTTCTCAGATTCTGTAGAGAACTTTACCGCGTTCAAGCACGGTGAAGTATTCGGTCATGATGGTGATAAACCGTTAATGGCTAAGAATGAAAACGAAGCGGTGGTGTTCCCTAATCGTAATGTTGCTATCGGTCAACGAGCAGCCTTAATGGTGTGTGAAGTTGAAACGCGATTCGACCATGGTCAGCTTGTGTACGATTAATATCGACTCGGGTTTAAACGACGAAAACAACCGCTCAACTGGTTGAAATATCAAGGTTCACATTACGGTGTGAGCCTTGAGTTTATTTGGGGATACAGGTAAGGTTACGCGAACATTTTCAAAGTAGCTTGATATGGATTTCCAACAACTTCTTCACCAAAAACAGCGCAAATGGACTAGAGCCATTTATCTGATGGCAGCACTGCTTGTCGCGCTGAGTGCGATTTACCTAATGGTTGGCGATCTTTTCATTTCCCCTCTGGGCACATTGTCCACGTTAGAACAAAAACTACTGATTGATTTACGCTTACCTCGACTATTGGCGGCTATTGCTATCGGGGCAGGGTTAGCCGTATCTGGCGCAAGTTTACAAGTCTTATTGGGTAACGTATTAGCAGAGCCCGGTGTGCTCGGCATTTCTGGTGGTGCAAGTTTGGCGATGGTTATCGTGCTGTTCTTCTTGCCGTTTGCTCCCACACCAGAACTGTTCATGATTGCCGCCGTTTTAGGCTCGCTCTGTTTCACCGTGATACTGGTGAGCATGGTAAAAACGATGCGACTCACCACGGCTAAATTACTGCTAGTGGGTGTCGCGTTAGGCATTCTTTCTGGCGCGATGGTGACATGGGCGTTCTATTTTAGTGATGACTTAAGTCTACGCTTATTGATGTATTGGCTGATGGGCAGCTTAGGTGGCGTCACTTGGTATCAACACTCGCTCACGTTGGTGATGATCCCCGTGATTATTTGGCTGTGCCTGCAAGGTAGTAAGCTAGATAAGTTAATGATTGGCGAAACGCATGCCGCACAGTTAGGCGTAAACGTACCGAGATTGCGCTGGCGTCTAATTTTCGCCGTGTCTATTTTAGTCGGCTGCGCGGTAGCTTTAGGTGGCGTGATCAGCTTTGTTGGCTTGGTTGTGCCACACTTGTTGCGTTTAGCGATTGGTACTGATAACAAATACCTTCTTCCTTTGTCTGCCGTTGCTGGCGCTGCGTTGTTGGTGTTTGCTGATATCTGTGCAAGAACCTTATTAGATTCCGCAGAGCTGCCTTTGGGTGTGATGACCACCAGTATCGGTGCGCCTATCTTCATTTGGATGTTAATTAAAAATCATGATTCAAATTAAGAGCCTGAGCGTCGGCGCTCGTTTATTACCACTATCATTTGAGCTCAAGCAAGGGCAGGTGACTCACGTTATCGGCCCTAATGGCAGCGGTAAAAGTACCTTGCTCGAAGCGATATCTGGAATTGGTGATGGTTACAAAGGCGATATAAAGATCGACGGGCAGGATTTGTCGGAGCTGTCTTTACAAGATTTATCATTGCATCGCGCTTACTTGTGCCAAAGCGCAAGGCCAGCCTTCAACTTAGAAGTGTTCCAATATCTTGCATTGTCACTGCCAAGCTCCTCACACGGCCTTGATGCTGAAATCAACGCAGCTTTGGAAGAAATCAGCCAGATGCTAGACATTGCAGACAAACTTCATCGCTCAATTCAGACACTGTCTGGTGGTGAATGGCAACGCGTACGTTTGGCGGGAATGTGCCTGCAAATTTGGCCGACACTTAACCCATACGCGAAGCTGCTGATCCTCGACGAACCCGCAGCTCCGTTGGATATTGCTCAAGAAGCCTTGTTGTACAAGCTTATCGAACGAGTGGCTGAGAAGGGCATCGCCGTGATCATGGCTAACCATGATTTGAACAGAACACTAAGACACGCAGACCAAGTGTTGTTGCTCGATAAAGGTGTACTTCAAGCATCAGGCTCAGCTGATCAAGTGCTTACCCCTGAGCAGCTAGAGTCCGTGTTCAACACCGAAGTCAAAAGTATCTCAGTCGACAATCAGACCTATCTGCTGTTTGGTTAACTTAAGCTCATCAATACAAGGCAATCTATATGTTTAGATATATTCAACGACGACGAATCAAGAAAGTAATCAAATCACTTTCTGCAAAGTTGGTGAAAGCGTACGGAAGCAGTGACTTTTTCTCTATTGGGCAAGTAGAAACGAGTTCATGTGAATTAAGTAAGCGCCAACAACTGGTTGCCTTAGCATTGTTTGCTGATCCACAAGACCTTGCTGCTGAAATTGCTCCAGCCATTAAATTGCTGCGTAATAATGTGTCTAATGACTTCTTCGGTGGTGAGGAATATAACGCGCGTGATGTACTTAATTTGTTGGGCGGTGGCGGTTGGAAGGGCGGTCGTATGGACGATGATATGTCGAATCGATTTGGCATGAATAGCCGCTATTAGTTTAGCTCGTTCAAATTAACGTTTAATGATTTATCCATTTATAAACGTATACGCTCAATAGCTTAGCGACTTTACAGCAGTCTCAACAACGTAATAATAATGATGATAAAAAGCACTCAATATCATTATTTATGCGAGCGTTTCACTCCAATTAATTCAATGAAAAAATACCTTCCTAGCGATCTATTTTCTTAGGGAATGCGTAATTTTTGTCGGTAAAAATTGATAATTCGAACCAATATCATCTATCTACAACGCATTTGTTTGAGTTGTGTGATGCTGATTCCTATCAATATAAAATCTGCTGTTATTGATAAAATTGACGTATATATTTTTCGTTGTTCTTTAAGTCAGAAACTATAAACCTTCGAATTACAGTGCTGGTTGGTTAGTAACCAATTGGTTTTGTGTTTAGGGTAAAATAATAGAGAGTGGGAAAGTGACAACAATAAATAATAATATTCTAAAAATAGCAGTGGGTATGGCTATGCTATCGAGTGTGCCGTCAGTGGCAAATGCTCATGGTTGGTCTGAGTTTCCAAGCGCGCGTCAGAACACGTGTTACGAGCAAGGCGGGATTTGGTCGGGTACACCACCTAATGCTGCGTGTGCTCAAGCAAAAGACATTTCGGGTTCATACCCGTTTGTTCAACGTAACGAGTACGCGAAAAATGTCCAAGATTTCAATAATATCAATGCTGTAAAAGCGGCGATTCCTGACGGCACGTTATGTTATGCCAACGATTCGCAAAAACGCGGCATGGGTGCGCCTCATACTGGTTGGACTCGTACCGAGCTAAATACTGGTACGTTTGAATATGTATTCAATGCGACAGCGCCACACAACCCTTCTTTCTGGGAGTTCTACCTAACGAAACCAAACGCGGACCTAAGCAAAGGCCTAGCGTGGGGAGACTTAGATCTTATCCAAGAAGAGGGTAACGTTCCGGTTAATGGCGGCAAGTACCGCATTAATGTCACTATTCCTTCAGACCGTTCTGGCGATGCGATTCTATTCGTTCGTTGGCAACGTGATGATGCTGCGGGCGAAGGCTTCTACAACTGTTCAGACATCACTATCGCGGGTGGCACAACCCCTCCACCAGAGCCTACACCTCAACCTGATCTAGTCCGTGGCGACCTGTTTGTTTCTGACCAGTTTGGTACGCCAGAAATTGGTGATACGGTTAAGTACGACATCATCAACAAGTACGGTGAAGTCGCGCGTAGCTTCGACATCGTTATCGACGCTTCAAACGTTAACGATTGGGCTCGCTTGTTGGCTTCAGAGATTAACGGCTGGCACGAAGAGTTTAAAGATGGCGCGATCTTCATTGGTGATTGGCACGCTGAAATGCAGCACTACATGTACTTCCAAAACGATCCTTCACGTAACTTCTTTAACTCAAAAGATAGCCGTGCTTCTGGTCAGTTAACGCTGATTGATGGTGGCGACGGTGGTGTTGAACCATTAAAAGGCGACATCTACGAGCTAGTGAAGAGTGACAACGTAGTGAATGCTGGCGACAAAGTTGTAATTGCAACAAGCGAAGCGGCGACATTGACTCAAACTCAAGGTACTTCTGTAAGCATTCAAAATAACGGCACGGCTTCTATCGTAGTTGATACCACTGGCATCACTGCAAACGAAACTTTATCGTTTATGGCTAGCTCGATTGAAAGCGACAGTGTTGAAACCTTCACTTTTGAAGTAATTGCTGATGACGGTGGCGTAACACCAGACCCAGATCCAACGCCAGATCCAGGTACGTGGGACTCATCAGCGACTTACCTTGGTGGCGAAGTCGTGACTTACTCGAACCAGTCATGGAAAGCACAATGGTGGGTTCAAGGTGGCACTAACCCTAAAGCGACTTACGAAAATGACAAATGGGGCGTTTGGCGTCCAGCCAACTAATCTTAACTATTGTTAGTTAATTAGCCTTGCAATAATAACCAAGACACCACACTTTTTGACGAGTGTGGTGTCTTTTTTAGCGTCTGCATTTGCGGTTTTGAATGTCATCAGCCTAGAAAAAGTGATTCAGGAACGGAGTCTTAATCACTCAGCACGGCTCTATAAGAAGATGAGAGTTATATAGAAAACAAGAGCTATATAACGTTTTGTAATGTGTTGAAGAATTATTCCAGAGTAAGGTTTTGCTTAATCTCATCGTTAAGATACCCCTGATCAAAATCTGGTGTCATGAATTCGACGAAGGAGGAGTCTAGATAGCTGGTTTCTAGATAACTCGGCTCTAGATAATGGGAGTCTAAGTGATCAGCACTTACGTAGGTGGGAATCGCAGAAAACAAAACGATACTGATCGCTGCAGCGATATCAATGGCTTTGTTACGTTGAGAAGTAATTTTCATAGTAGTGCCCTCGAAAGGTGGGCAAATCCATCTGCCTATGAGAATTGAATCTGAGATATTTAGAAGTCGTAAGACAAACCAAGTGTGATGATGCTGTCGTTGTCGATCGGGCCCATCGATTGGCCGTTCAAGTAAAGGTCACCTTCGTTGGTGTTGAAATAGGTGTATTTCACGTAGGGTGTCCAGTCGTCGATGCTCTTAGAGAGAACGACTTCGTGTTCATTGGTACGGTAGTCGCCTTGATGAAAGATTACGTTGTCATCGTTGTGGGTAAACCCGCCATTGGATCCATCACTGTTTTCGTGAGTGTATTGGTAAGCTAAATCCCAGCCTGAGAGTGAGTACCCCGCACCGGCGATGAACTTATTAGTGTTGATCGTGGTGTCGCTTACATTCTCGAGTACTTGCCCTGACTGGTTATATCCCAATCCACTGAATACATTGAAGTTATCATTGACTTGGTAATCAATAATACCTTCGATTAATAACTCTTCACCGTTGTCCCATTTACCGAGTTCACCGTATAGGTTGAACGTGAAGGACTCGCTGATGTGAAAGTCGTGGCCGTAACCCGCTGCCAGCCAACCCTGGTCATCAAAACCTATATAGACTTGTCCATTTTCTGAGGTATCGATTAATGAGCCAGCTTCTGTGGTGTAGACACCGCTATCAGCAGCATTAGAGGCAACGTTTTGTTCGATGTAAACTTGAGTCGAAGTCGCAAACGCTGCGCTGCTGAGTAACGTAAGTGGTAGAGCACCTTCCGATGCAATGCATGTTGCCGATGAAGGCTCGCTAAAAATCACGCACGGTGAAGGCGGAGGCATTATGACGGAATACACAATAAAGGATGGCCAACACGCTTTTTCTGTTATGTGTGGATACACCTCGGGTCCTTCATTCTGGGCTGATGGAAAACCCGCGAAGGTATGTGAAGAGGCGCAAGCACTAGCGGTTGCATTGGAAGCAAAAGGTGAATGGGAGGTGAAGCCAATGACTTACACCATCGCACCAGCAAGAATCGTAGTTGATAAGTGATTTTTGTCTACAGAACGCTCGTTATATCGAGCCTCGTTATCCAACCATATTGATTATTTGTAGTGAGACAGAGGGGTACTCAGGCTGAAATGGTCTTGAAGTTCCCCTTAACTTAGCTCATCTCACAAGAAGCTAAGTCAGCCAACTAATCAAATTTGTATTCGAAAATACAGAAGGACTATCCCATGAAAAATACCATTAAGCTACTGGCTATCGCATGTGTTTTACTTACTCCAATGCTTGTCGCCGCTGCCGAACATAATCATAGTCACAATCATTTTAACCCTGAATTAGAGCAACTTGGCGACGACATTATTGGCCTAACCGTGTGTTACAAAAATGGTCATCTATCAGATGAGAATCAAGAGCCTGCGTTTATGAACCTTATCAACCACGCCAATGTTGAAGGAGAGGAGTTGGGGATGTTCTACATGGACAAATTGGGCCCTAAAGCCGAGCAAATCATGAGTGATGATGAGGCTCGACGTTTATGGACCGAAGAATATTGTGCTGATTTAACTGATACCTATTTGGACTCACACAAGTTAGCTCAAAGAGCAAATGAACACAAAGGTTATTCCCACGGACACGATCATGGTCATCACCATAATCATGACCACCATGGACATGGCGATTTAACGCCGGAGGTACTTGAGCAAGATATTGAGAGAGGGCGTTTACTCAGTATCAATTAAGCCCAATAAGATAAGTTCATCTAACCTATTGTTAAATATTCACTATTTGTTAGTGTGTTTAGGTGCACATTGAGGATGTGTTTCATATTTAGCGAAGAAATATTAGGAGTTGCGATGAGTATTATAGTGAGACGGTCTGAGCCGTCAGATGCGAAGGGAATAAAAGAAGTTTACGAATGCACTAATGCTTATACCGGTACGCTGCAACTCCCAAATCCATCTCTGGAAAGCTGGCAAAAACGAATCTCTAATATGCCTGACAACGTGTACTCGTATGTCGCGATGATCGACGATGAGATTGTTGGCAACTTGGGAATGGAAGTGTGTGTGAATCCAAGAAGACGACATGTGGCTTCATTTGGTATGGGTGTTAAAGACGATGTGTTAGGCAAAGGTGTCGGTAGCCAACTGCTCGCAACAGCAATCGACTTGTGTGATAACTGGATTAACATCAAGCGAATGGAGTTAACGGTGTATACCGATAACGAAAGAGCGATCAGTCTGTATAAGAAGTTTGGTTTCGTGATTGAAGGAGAGTCCGCAGGGTTCGCTTTCAGAAATGGCGAATATGTGGCGGCTTATCACATGGCGCGACTGGTATAACACTTAGCTACAATTAACACACAGTTAGAAATCACTGACAGATAATAATAAAACGCCACGTTATTTAAACGTGGCGTTTGCTATTTTGGTGCGCTGGTGCTTTAAAGAGCTACAGCCATAACCTTAGTTCAGTCGTAAACTTAGTTAAGCCGTTAGTGGCTCAAGGTTCGCAGGGCGGTAGTGTACTGATTTTAGTACTTTACCTTGGCGAACTGTCTTGCCCTCAGATACGAAATCTTCCGCACACTTAGCGATGATGTATTCGCCTTTTTGAACCGCCATCAGCTTGATGTTCTGCTCAACATAGAAAGCTTCTGTTTCAGCGTATTCAGTTTCGTTGCGACATACTTTGCTCATGTTGCTTGAGTGTACTTCGTCCCAGCAAGGTAAGAAGTCAATAGAGCGGTTTTTAGAAACATTCAATAGCAGGTCGATCAGGTAGCTGATTGCTAGGTTGTCTTCAACCTTAGCTTGGCCAAGGTGAACCAGACGCCCCATCAAAACATAAACGCTGTCTACAATAGCGTCCGCTTGTTCGATTTTTGAGTCAGCTTCTGCAAGTTCTGTCAGTTCTTCGATCGCTAGAGAGGTATGTAGCGTATCGCCTTTTTCGTCCATTGTTTCAGGAGCAGCAACAGGCAGATCAAAAGTACTGCGGAACTCTTCAATGTCGCGGTAAAGGTGATCGTAGATTTCTTGGCTTAGTTGAGAAAGGTTCATTTTCCTATCCATTCTGTTTCGTTAATGGATTATTTTACCAAAGCTAGGAATAGGGTGCTAACGCAAAGTCGAAGAAGTCGACTTTTATTCATTGGACCAATGAGGTATTTTGCATACAAACCAATTGATTATTATGTTTTTTTACACTTTACTCTTCTTAATATACCAAATATTAATGTTGCCATTAACTTCGGCTGCAGTGGGACTCCATTTATGAACCAAGCCAGTGAAAGCGAAATTGTTATACGTCGCTTGTATCAAATCACCAATGATTACCGGAAGGGCTTCGATATTCAGATCGCTCAGCTGCTTATCATGGGGCTTGAACGCTTCAACCTTGATATCGGTATTTTATCTAAAGTCGAGGGTAATACTTACTTAGTTGAACACTCTGTCACACCTGAAGGGGTTGAGCTCAATAGTGGCGATATCTTCGATTATCGTTCAACCTATTGCGAAATTACCTGTAAATCGATTGGTCCTATCTGTATTGAGCATTGTGGCAAACACGATAAGTATGCGAAGCATCCTGCTTACCAGTCTTTTGGCTTGGAGTCTTATATTGGGGTTCCCATTTTCGTTAATGATGAGCTTTATGGCACCTTAAACTTTTCAAGCCCAGCACCCTATCATCGTGAGTTCAAAGAGTTCGATGTCGACGTGATGAGACTAATGGCATCATGGATCGAAGTGGAGCTGGTTAGAAGGCAGCAAGAAAGAAAGCTAAAAGAACTGAATGAGAAATTGGAGTATCAAGCTCTGTATGATCCTCTGACACACTTACCAAATAGACGTTGCTTGTTCAAAACATTGAATGCAGAAGTGGAGCAATTAAAAGGCTCTTTAGGAAAGGGAACCTTGGCCGTTGTCGACATCGATTTCTTTAAACAGGTTAACGACATTTACGGTCACCAAATGGGCGATGTTGTATTAAAGAAAGTGGCGAGCGTGCTGAACAATAACACTCAAAAGGGTGAGTTTGTGGCGCGTTTTGGTGGTGAAGAGTTCATTCTTTGGTATCCAAATAAAACACCAAATTATGTTGAAGATAAGTTCATGACTCTTTTGCAAGAGATGAAGAAAATCACACTGGATCGAAAGCCTGTCACTATATCAATTGGTGCGTGTCATTTTGAGTTGAGTACAGGGGATACCAAAGGGGAAAGGATCTCGGCGTTAGATAAGCTCATCAAAGTTGCCGATGAGTGTCTGTACATTGCGAAACAAAATGGACGAGATCAGTTCATTTCTCGTCCATATCATCAAGAGCGCTCAGGAATATGAGCCATCATGTTAGCGATTAACTGAACTATTAACTAAACAAGTAAGGGAACAGTTGACGGCGTTCTTCTGGCGTTAAAGACTCAACTCTTGCGATGTTGGTGTCTGGGATCGCTTCAGGGTTAGGGTAGTGCTTCAGTACCTTTTCCATGCTTGCTTCACGAATCAAATGGTAAACAGGGTATGGAGAGCGATTCGTTAGGTTTTCATCGTCTTCTGGATCCGCACCACCAAAGCAATAGTCAGGATGGAACGTTGCCACTTGGTAAACGCCTTCCCAGTCTTGCTGTTTGATCAACGCTTCAACCCAATCAATGAACATGTTGTAGTCGAAGAAGTCTTGCAGCATGTTAGGAACCACCACTAAAGTCGTCTCTAATTCAGCAACTGGCGTATTATCTAACTCTACGAAATGCGTCATGATGTCTTCCAGTAACGCTTCTTCCGTATTCGCTTCACTCACAAAGATCTTAATCTGTTTATTACGTTGTGGCTTGGCTGCGAATGGGCACAGGTTTAGGCCAATAACGACATCGTCTAACCATTGTTTTACTTGGTCGTGGATGGTTTGAAGATCTGTGCTTTGAGTGTTCGACATAACAGGTTCCGAAATGAAATTTTGCGTAGGATATCAGAACGGACGTCAATCAAAAG
Source organism: Vibrio sp. 10N.222.55.A1 (assembly GCF_041473835.1). NCBI lineage: Bacteria > Pseudomonadati > Pseudomonadota > Gammaproteobacteria > Vibrionales > Vibrionaceae > Vibrio > Vibrio sp. 10N.222.55.A1. Next base: position 72,309 of record NZ_JBFRSX010000026.1, read on the forward strand.
CAATAATTGAGTTACAACCTTAGTCGTACTTATGCTTGTGCAAGTTTAGACGCCGATACTTGTAGCTGTTTCAACTGGTAGACCCAAGCAAATATCGCGACATAGAAGATTGAACCGCCCGCAATCACGCCATTCCAACCGAACAGTTGCCAGCAATACAAGAGTAAGAAACCACCTAAGCTCCCGCCTATGTAATAGTGTACTAAGTAAAGAGCGGTTGCCGTTGCCTTAGCGCTCGGTGCTTTTTGACTTACCCAAGAGTAGGCAAGGGTATGGGCGAAGAACGCGCCGCCACTAATCAATAACAAGCCTGCTAGCATGAACGGAACTTTGTCGACTGCAGAAATTAGCATTCCGATTAAGCTAATACACACGCCCATCAATATTCCGCTTAACGGGTCAAAGCGAAGTGTCCATTTGTTGGAGAGCTTAGAGCTTACCGTACCGGCCAAGTAACATAGGAATATCAGTGAAGCTAAACCAACGGGTACCGAGTGAGGTTCGGATACTAGCCTAAAGCCCATTACAGAGTACAGGTTAACAAACAGCGCGAAGTTAGCACCACCAATCAACATGGCAAGCCACAAGGTACGGTTTCTTAAGTGCATTACAACGGAGCGGTTGTGATGAAAGAACAGCCCTTTTTGAGGTTTGAAGTTCTGTTGGTCAGGTAGGCGATAGGCAATAAAGAGTGCACCAAGCAATGAACCGACAACGAAAAACAGTACAGTTGCATGCCAATCGAAATAGTCTGTAATTAAGCCGCCTAATACACGTCCGAAGATTCCACCCAATGAGTTGGCCGCAATATAACCTCCAATCGCGACAGCAAAGGCTTTGGGTGTTAACTCCTCAACCATATAGGCAACCGCCACACCAGCAAACGCCGCCACAGCGATGCCCATAAATGCGCGGGCAATAACGAGTTGCAACAAGGTAGTCGTGAACACCATGCTTAACCCTATTAATGGGATAGCGAACAGACTGAACAGAATAATGGGTTTACGACCAAAGGTTTCAGAGGCAATTGCCCAAGGTACCAAGCTAATCGAAAGGCCGAGTGTTGTAGCAGCAAATAACCAGTTGATCTGAGTTTCAGATACTTGGAAGTGCTCCGCCATGTGCGGCAAGATAGGCTGAAAGAGGTAAAGGTTACAGAAAATGATAAATGAACCAATCGCCAATGATTGAGTGATACGTTTGTATTGAGGACTGCCTTTATCAAACATTTACGTTGTGCCTGCGCGAGTTAGTAAGCTATTTGTGAACAAGTTATCAGTACAGGTGTGATTAAAGAAATATATTAAAAATATCACCTCTATATATTAAATATATCGCCATGCTTGAATCAAAACCACTTCGACATTTTCTGGCTGTTGCTCAGTTTGGTAACTTCACCCAGGCGGCCAAAGCGCTGCATATCGCACAGCCTGCATTGAGTATCTCCATTAAAAAACTAGAACAGACACTAGAGTTGATTCTATTTCGTCGAGGCGATAAATCCGTCACTTTAACGGAGGAGGGCAAAGTACTGTTTGAGCATGCAAAGCGAATCGCCCAGCAGTTTGATGATGCTCAGCTCGCGATGAATGAACTAAAGGGGCTAGAAAAAGGCGAGGTTCGATTAGGCGCTCCAAGTATGATGGGCAGTTACTTTTTCCCCCAAGTAGTGATGGCATTTAAAAGCCAATACCCAAACCTAAAGTTGACCTTGATTGATGCTGGCACCGCATCGATTCGTGAAATGCTGTTAAACGGCGAACTCGATATTGGCGTAATTAATCATGAGAACGTTCCAGATGATTTGGAAACGGATCATCTGTTAAGCTCAGAAATGTTAGCTGTAGTTGGCAAAGATCACCCACTGGCAACGCAACCATCCATCACCTTTGAAGAATTTTTTGCTCAAGAGCTGATCATGTTCAAATCGGGCTACTTCCACCGCGATTTTATCGATGCGACTTGTAAGAAGTACAACCTCGATATGACCATCGCGTTCGAAACCAATTTATTGCCAATGATTCTTTCCATCGTGAAGCGAGAGTTTGCCATCACCGCGTTGCTTAGCTTGGTGACAGAATACGAGGAAGATGTCGTAGGCGTGCCATTTAAAGACCCTGTGAAACTGAACCTATCTTTGGCGTGGAGAAAGGAAGGGTATCTGTCAAAAGCAGACCGAACCTTTATTGATTTCGTTAAGCGGTATGTGTGATTTAGTAAGATTTAAATAAACAAAGCCCGAACATCCTAGATTGGATATTCGGGCTTTGTTGTATAGAAGTATGACTGGCTCAGAGCACGTTAGGTGTTCTTTGAGTTATACATCTTATCGAAGTTTTTCTGATTCCAGCCGACCATCACTTGATCGCCGATTTTAAGCACGGGGATAGAACGAGCACCCATTGCTTGCAATTCTTTACGGCCACGCTGCATCTTTGCATTCGTCAGGCGGTAAACAATTTTCTTAGAGTCTAAATACCTTTGGGCATCTTTACAGTGCGGGCATTTGTCTGCGACGTACAATACAACACGTTTCATTTTTTCATTCTCTTGGTGAATCTCGCTAAAGTGTAACGAATCCTAGGTGATTAGAAAAGTGTGATCAGTTACACTATGCGGCTCAATTTTCAAGACCACAACGTATTGTCGTGGTGTAACTTGTACGGTCTTTCAGCATGCATCCTTCTTTACGCTATATTCAAGGCTATCCTAAGCACATTCTTGATCCTGTTACTCAACTTGTAGAATCGGGCAAATTGGTGCCGTGGTTTGAAGCTCGCTACCCAAAGAATCATGAAATCAAAAGCGAGAAAGCCCTGTTTGACTATGCGATTGAGATTAAAAATCGCTACATGAAAAAAACGCCACCGATCAGTAAAGTGATTTACGACGGCAAGATACACCTAATTAATAATGCATTAGGTCTGCACTCTTACGTCGCGAAGAATCACGGTGGAAAGATCAAATCGAAGAACGAGATTCGTATCGCCAGTGTTTTTAAAAATGCACCAGAACCTTTGCTGAGAATGCTGGTGGTGCATGAACTGGCGCACATCAAAGAGAAAGAACACGACAAAGCCTTTTACCAACTATGCTGTCACATGGAGCCGGAATATCATCAACTTGAGTTAGATGCCCGTTTATTCATGATGTATTTAGACTTAAAGAAGTAGCCCAATGAGCCAATCACAAAATAGAACTACGCTAAGCCTGTCGAAAAACAGTACCTCATCAACAAAAACAAAAGACAACCAAGCTGAACAAGGTAACCGTAAGCACGGTGATATTAAGCCAAATGCAGGCAAGCCAAGCAGCGACAAGCGTATTTCTACAAAGAACACATCAGACCGCAAAAACAGTGCTCCCAAAGGTGCTGACAACAACAAAGCAAAGCGACCTTTTGCAAAAGATAGCAAAGGTAAACCGGGTGCGAATAAAGGGTCATCGAATAAGGGTTCTTTCAATAAAACTGCTTTTAACAAAAACGCAGCCCAGAAAAGACGCTCGACTGAAAAGCCTCAAGGTGGATTACACCCAAGAAATCAACATACAGGTCGCTATGACTTCGAGTTATTGGTTGCAGCATTGCCTGAGCTAAAAGAACATCTGATCAAGAACCCGGTGGGCGAAGACACCATTAATTTCTCTGATCCATTAGCCGTTAAGCTACTTAACAAGGCTTTACTGGCGCATCACTATGGCGTTAAGCATTGGGATATTCCTGCTGGCTACTTGTGCCCGCCAATTCCTGGTCGTGCAGACTACATTCATAGAGTGGCAGACATCCTTAATAGCGATGGCCAAGGTGAACCTTACAATCATGCTTCTGTGAAAGCATTAGATATCGGTGTTGGTGCAAACTGTATTTATCCAATCATTGGTGCGACAGAGTATAAGTGGCGCTGGACAGGTACTGATGTCGATTCAGTCTCCATCAAAACAGCGAACTTCATAGCGGAAAGCAACCCTAATCTAAAAGGTAAGATCCGCGCTCGCCTACAAGCTGACTCTGAATCTATCTTTAAGGGCGTGATTAAGGATAATGAACGTTACGATGTCACTATTTGTAACCCGCCATTCCACAGCTCTCTTGAAGAGGCTGAAAAGGGGTCACAACGTAAACTGGATAATCTAGCGGCGAACCGTGCTAAGAAAGCCGGTCAGTCGTTCAAGCCAGAAATGAATAAGAAGCCAGTTAAGTTAGATAAATCAACTAAGCAAGATAAACCAACCTTAAACTTTGGTGGTCAAAAAGCCGAGCTTTGGTGCCCAGGTGGTGAAGCCGCTTTCATTATGAAGATGGCGAGAGAGAGTCAACTTTTTGCTACTCAAGTTTTGTGGTTTACGACATTGATTTCTAAGAAAGATAACGTCGATATGGTTCGTTCAGAGCTTGGCAAGCTTAGAGCTAAACAAGTGAAAGTCGTCGAGATGTCACAAGGCCAGAAGGTAAGTCGCTTTATCGCATGGACCTTTATGGACGATGAGCAAAGACAAGAGTGGATCGCGCTAAAATAGCGGCTGCACTTAGTTAAGATATTAAGCTGAAATACGGACGGGCTTGTTGTTAACGCAACAAGCCCGTTTTTTTTGTGTTTTGCATATAACCTAAGCAGAAAGCAACTCATCTAACTTACTCTGATATTTCTGCTCTAGAGCTTTGTTACCTGCTTTGTTTTCGAGATCGACCAAGATTTTAAGCGATGGAATTTGATAGCCATAACGCTGGTGGAATTTGAATAAACGGATTCGAGCGTCATTGTAATCGGCGTCACTCACTTCAATTTTTGATAACTGTAGTATCGATTTTACGCGGTTTGGATCGTGGTCAATCGCTCTGCTGAAGTAGTACTTCGCTTGGTCGGTATTGCCAGCCTTAAATGCGCAAAACGCGGCGTTTTCATAACTTGCAGACACCAAGTAGTAGTAGGGTTGGTCGATGGCGCGATTGAAGTAATTATCGGCTTGTTCGTATTCGCCCTGTTTACACAAGAAGGTACCGTAGTTGTTCAATACATTGCCATTTCTTGAATCAAGACTGAGTGCTTTGCGGTAAGTGCTTCTCGCTTCATCTACTTCACCCACTTGTTCGTAGTAATGCGCCATTGAAAGCCGAGCACGGTAGTAGCTAGGTGCGTGTTTAATCGCGAGCTCAAGGTTTTCACGCGCTCTCACCATATTGCCTTGTCCCATATAGCCCAAACCTAATTCGATTCGAGATTCAGACATCGCGATAGGATCACTTTCAATCTTTGGCGGTCCTTCAGTGACAGAGACACAACCGGCCAAGGAAAGCGAGGCAAGTAGTACCACACTTGATAACGAAAGAGGGCGGGACAACGAAATCGGATTTGAAAATGATGGCTTGGCAGGCATGTGAAGCTCCTTATGAACACCAACCCATCATATGAAATCAAACCCATTGAAGTCGTAAATCTATCATGGAATGCGACCCACACACCATAAAAAAACCGCGTCCAATTCGTCGTTTTATCAACAACATACTGAACACGGTTTATGTGTTTGTGAATCGGAAGAAAGAACTTAATCGTCTTTGGTAAAGTTGTCTTCGCTGAAATGATCCAGATCGTAAGGCGTTTGTTGGTAAACGCAGTAGTTTAGCCAGTTTGAGAACAACAAGTGTCCGTGGCTGCGCCAGCTTGCAACCGGTTTGTTGTCTGGATTGTTATTCGGGTAGTAGTTGATTGGTATCACAGGCTCCATGCCTTCACCCAAATCTCGAATGTACTCATTGTGAAGTGTGTGAGAGTCGTACTCAGGGTGACCCGTTACAAACACGTTTCGCTTATCTTTGGTTGCTGCTAGGTATACGCCTGCAACATCAGAAGTTGCAAGAACATCAAGGTCAGTATGTTCCGCTAAGTACTCTTGAGAGAAGTCCGCATAGCGAGAGTGCGGAGCTAAGAATGTATCGTCGAAGCCACGTAAAATAGGGTGGTATGGGTTATGTATCTCGTGGTTATAAACACCAGACAGCTTCTCTTTACGAGTGCGTTTTGGCAAATCATATAATAACTTCAAACCAGCCTGAGCCGCCCAACACACGTATAGCGTTGAAGTAACGTGCTTGTTTGCCCATTCCATGATGGTTTTCAGGTGATCCCAGTAGATCACATCTTCAAATTGAACCAAGCCAAGCGGCGCACCAGTGATGATCAATCCATCAAAGTTTCTTTCTTTGACCATTTCAAATTGGCGGTAGAAGTTATCAAGGTGTTCAGTCGGTGTGTTTTTACTTGGTCGGTCATCAATGCGCAGCAGCTCTACATCCACTTGCAATGGGCTGTTCGATAGTAGGCGTAAAAATTGAGTTTCAGTTTCAATCTTCTTCGGCATTAGGTTGAGGATCAAGACTCGAAGTGGACGAATTTCCTGTGTCGATGCTCTTGATAACGGCATAACGAAGATGTTTTCTTCACGAAGAACATCGGATGCTGGCAATTGGTCTGGAATGCGAATAGGCACAGCTTTCTCCCTAAGCTAGATATGTAGACGTCTATACATCTAAATCTATAGTAGTTTGATACGCTTGTCGATATGCAAAATGGATAGATGTAAATTATTTGTGTTTTCTATCAGAAGCAATCCACGCGCTTCGAGGGGAGTCTCATTGTATTCAGTGATTGTCTGAGTCGTGTGTAAGTACTTGGTTTTCGTATGCTGAGCAGAGGCAGTTATCAGAGCAACTCGTTACTATTTACGATAAACTCATGTTTTCGAATTAGCCTGTAAAGTGACAGATGAAGTTAATACTCATTCGAGGGTTGCCCGGCTCTGGCAAATCAACAAAAGCAAAAACCTACGATGCATTGCATGTCGAAGCCGATATGTATTATGTGAATGAGCAAGGTGAGTACCATTTTGATCCTAGGCAGCTGCAACAAGCTCATGAGTGGTGTCAAAACACAGCTGAAAACGGCTTAAAGCAAGGGTTTGATGTGGTTGTTTCGAATACCTTTATTAAGCATTGGGAAATGAAAGCCTACCGCCAACTTGCACTCAAATATAAAGCAGAATTAATTATCGAAGTGTGCCGAGAGCAATATGGCACTATTCACGACATTGAACCTTCAGTAATTAAGCGTATGGCGAAAGACTGGCAAGAATAGCCTCGTTCTTCTTCTGCTTGCGTGGCTGAATGGCAAATAGAATTAAATTAATAGAACAACTTCAAGGTAACGATTGAAATGGCAAAGCGCTCTGTTGTGGTCGACATGACTTCTTATGGTATCTATTCCACATGGGATTCAAAATCTAAAGATCTTCCAAAAATCCAAGAGTTCACCACCACCGTTGATGCTGAAATCGACGTAGAGTTTGGCTATATCCTGAATATCAAAAAAGCCAAAGGTGAGAAGATCCGTTACTGCATTTATCACCCAAACATCACCACAGACAAAGGTGAAGTGCTCGAACCGTTTGATGGTGAGGAGTATGTCGGTAACAATGACTGGGATTTCTACTTAGGTGACACTATCTGGGCTCCTGTCTCGAACAAGCTAGGAAAGTGGCGCATGACGGTTGAGCTAAAAGGCAACATCATCGCCGACAAGACATTCGACCTAGTAGCAAAAGACGAAGGCCAATTCTGGAAGCGTAGAGGGTTTTAGGTTCGACCTTCTATGTTCACCTAAACAACAAAAAGCCGAGCATCGTGATGATGTCTCGGCTTTTTTCATTGTGCTAGATAGAAGTGACTACCTAACTAATGGATTCGATTATTGCGTTACGTAAGCCACAACAAACTCAGTGATTGCGACCATGTCTTTCACTGCAATGTACTCTTCAGTGGTGTGAACTTTCGCCATACCAGTAGAAAGGTTAACTGTTGTCAGGCCTTTTGCGTTGAAGTTGTTTGCATCGCTACCGCCGCCAGTGCGTTTAGTGTTCGCTGTTACGCCAAGCTTCTCAAACGCCGATTTGATAGAAAGAATGTGCGGATGATCGTCTGCAATAACGAATGCATCGTAAGCACGAGTTGATTCGATTTCTACTTCAGCGCCGAACTGCTTAGCACTTTCTTGGAATGTAGAGATCATATGTTCAACTTGAGCCGTTAGCTTTTCGCCGTTTAGAGAACGTGCTTCAGCCACGACTTTAAGCTCTGGCATTACGATGTTAGTTGCTTGACCACCTTCAACAATACCAACGTTTGCTGTCGTTTCTTCATCGATACGAAGTAGGTTCATCTTAGTGATAGCGTCTGCAGCAACTTGAATTGCGCTGATGCCTTCTTCTGGTGCTAAACCAGCGTGAGCAGGGCGACCTTTGATTTTAGCAACAATCTTCTGCTGGCCAGGCGCTGCGTTTACGATAGTGCCAATTGGACCGCCTGTATCAAGTACGATTGCGTGCTCAGATTGAATGTAAGACATATCGAAGTTCAAAGAGCCGAACAGACCGCCTTCTTCGAATACAGTAAATGCAATCTCGATAGTTTTGTGCTCTTGTCCTTCAGCTTTAATGCAACGAACCGCTTCCATGATAGCTGCGATACCAGACTTGTCGTCACCACCTAGAATTGTGTTGCCTTTTGAACGGATGATACCGTCTTCGATGATTGGCTCAATGCCGATGCCTGGCGTTACTGTGTCCATGTGGCAGCTGAACACTGTGCTACCTGGAAGAGTGCCATCTAGACGAGCGTAGATGTTGAAACCATTAGACACTTCTTCAGGAACCGCCAGTTTGTGAACTTCAAAACCTAGTTCACCGAGTTGCTCAGCCAAAGCTTCAGCAATCGCTTTTTCGTTACGAGATTCACTATCAATTTTCACTAGATCGCAGAAATGTTCTACAAGACGTTGTTCATTAATTTGGGTCATTGTTAATTCTCATTATGCTTCCGCTTGTTCAAAAAGAAGCCGCGGAGGTAGGAACAGGAAAATCACTATAACGCCAATGAGGTAGATGATTGTCTGAGTTAAATCAAGAAAGTTGCCTGATTATTCTAATTAATGAGAAAAACCCAATTCAGATCCACCAGTGCGCAGGATTTTAATCTGTATATCTGTCGGGTATAATGTTTGACCGCTCTTAAAAAAACGTCAATAAAATTGGAATTCAATCAATAATGGCCCTGATAAATGAATAGAAACAATGTGTTAGGTTCATTCCTTTTCGTGGTGCTGATGAGTATTGTGCTGGGGCTGTATTTGCTCTATCCAACTTATGACGACGATTTAAAGCATATTCGCCCTGAAAACCCGAGTGTTTATAGTCCAGAGAAAGAGTTATCACTCTCTCAATATGGATCTGCGTTGATCGATATTCTCGATGTATCTCGCGGTGACCCTAATTTAGCTTCCCAACAACTTGAGGCTCTCCAAGCCAAGTTCCCAGACCAAGATAAAGCCATCTATCGTGCTTACGAATTGATGATTTTGTCGAACCTCGCGCAACATAAGTTGGATACCAAAGCGGTTTCCGAATACGTCAGGCAGATTAAAGCACTCGCACAACACGAACATATGGGTTGGCTAAAGGCCCAATCTCTCGTTGAATTAGCGATCGAATACATCAGTACGGGTGAGCTAGCGGAATCTGAAATCCAAATCAGAGCTGCGATAGATATCGCAGAATCGCTTCACTATGAAGAGTTGTTGATTAAGGCCTATAACACGGCTGGTGTCATCAATAACATCCGCAATGACTTTCCTGAAGCTCAATACTTTTTCCATAAAGGTTTAGACCTTGGTAAGAAGTACCCTCATCACATCTACAACAGCAAGTTAGTGTCAAATATGGCACTGCTTTATATCTATTTGGAAGACTGGCCTAAAGCGCTCAAGCTGATTAAAAGAGCCAAAAAGCTCTATTACAAGAGTGGACTACTCGAAGCGTCTACCATCGGCGTGCTGCATGTGAATGAGTCTTTTGCTTATCTGCGCAGTGGTGATTTAGTCAAAGGCCGAGAAGCATATCAAAGTGCGGCTAAGCTAAATGGCGATAACGTGAGTGAACGATACAAAATCATCCTATTAAAAGCAGAGAGTGATGTGTTGTTGGCGGAAAAGAACTTTGAGTCAGCACGACAAGTCGCAAACTTGTGTCTTAGATACCCAGGCGTGGACAAATACACACTTCAATTGGGGCAGTGTTACCTAAATAGAGCCTTAGCGAACATTGGTTTGAACCAAGATAATTTTGTTTTTGCTGATCTAAAGCGATCGTCTGCAATGTTCGATGTTGTGGGGACTCGCAGCTGGAAGGTCCTCGGCTTAAGAACACTTGCTGAATACTATGATTCAAGAGGCGACAGCGAGAACGCACTTCGCTACTTCAAGCTCTATTACAAGGGTAATAAAGCGCTGCTATTTGATAAGCGCCAGAGTGATATCTTTTTACTCGAGCAAGATTTCGCTACGGCATCATTAGCTCAAGAAAACGAACTGCTTAACGCAGAAAAAGAGTTGGGTGAGCTGACATTAGATAAGCAGCAATTACGGAATCGAATCGTCGTCGCTTTGGGTATCATGGTGATGATAAGCGCCACGTTACTATTGATAAGGTTACGCTCGATCCAGAAGACCAACAAAGAACTACTTAAGCAATCAACAAGATGCGAACTGACAGGCTTATACAATAGGCGTTACTTAGAGCAACGGTTAACTCAGCCGATGCCACATCATTTGTCGTCGTTTGGGTATACGCTCGCTATTCTAGATTTAGACCGCTTCAAACAAGTTAATGACACTTATGGCCATGATATTGGTGACCAAGTGCTGGTGGAAGTCGCTAAGCGTTTAGAGAAAATCTTATCAACAAACGATGTAGTGGCAAGATGGGGTGGGGAAGAGTTTGTTTTGTTGCTGGCTGGGAATCAAGATCCTAATAAAGAGCTTGAACTGATAAGACAAGCGATCGCTGACCGACCGATTGAAACGCATTCTGGCCCATTAGAATTAACCACATCGATTGGTGCGACGACTCATCTAACGGGGCAACAGTTGAATAGCCGTACCTATAAGAAACACTTGAAATCGGCAGACGATGCTTTGTATCAAGCTAAGCAGTCAGGGCGCAATAAAGTCGTTATCATTTGAGTTCCTAAACTTAGTTAATCCCCTGCAATCAAGAAACCTGAACTTCAATAACTAAGCGAATAAGAGTGCTTATCTGAACTAATACGGCTATTTACTCTTATTCGCTTAATTCATACTGTGATTTGGCTTGGTGGGTTACTTAGCGACACCTTGAAGCATTTCAACCAATTCGCCTTCTGTCGCTGGTTCGCTAGCGAGTTCAATCACAGCCGAAGCTCCTCCCTTTAACATGTAGGCTTGGGTTCCGCAGTGGTCATAGTGGAACCATTTACCATCTACACATACGTCGGTATAACATCTTGGGTCTTGTTTAAGTTCCATATCAATTTCCTTATTAACATTTGCCTAACGTTTTTCAGACTAGTTGATCACAAATCTAGGTAAATTGATCTAAATCAATCTAGAGTGTAATTGATGATTTAATTATCAAAATAAGAGAGGTGTGTCTAGCGAAGGAGCGACCTCTCGTTGGGCACTGCGCTCAAAGGTCGTGATTCTGGTTGGCAACTCTCGCTCTTTTGCTTGCCAGGTGATGCTTTTCTACATACGCTAGCTACTCTCTTAATCCCTATACAGACTTGATTGTGTTGGAAAATGACTAATATCTTTATCGTTGTAATTGTTCTGGTTGTGTTCTTTTACTTTATTCAAAAGTATGTGGTGAAACACGATGACACCAAAGACCACGCTTATCAGAAGAAAGGCGCGTTGATGTCGGCGCAACAGGCGACATTCTATAATGCGCTAAAATCAGCTGTGGGCAACCATGGGGAAGTGTTTGCTAAAGTCAGCATGTCGAACGTACTTATTCCTGCTAAGACGAACAATAAGAAGAATTGGTTTATCGCCAACAACAAGATCTTACGTAGTTACTTCGACTTTGTTGTTTGCGACCCGCGAACGCTAGAGCCCCGCGTTATTATCGAACTTGATAACGGCAAAGAGCTCAATAAAGGGAAAGTCGATCGCGAAAAGCTACTAATTCACGTGTGTAAATCGGCAGGTTTACCTCTGATTGGTGCATCTATTAAACACAGCTACCAAGTGAGCCGTTTGAAGAGGTTACTGGCAGCACACATCGATTTAATCGAGCCATCAAAAGAAGTGCGATTTTGTAAGAAGTGTGGTAGCCCAATGATCATCAAACTGGCAAGCCAAGGCGATTACAAAGGCCGACGCTTCTTCACTTGTAGCCGCCAGCCAAACTGCACCTATACCGAAAACTACAACGTTGTATTCGATGTTGAAGAATAGTTGGTATCGATAGTAATGCATCCGGTTGGACTCCATTCAATCGCTTAGATACGAATAAGTTATACAAACTAAAAAGCCGAGCATTGATTATGCTCGGCTTTACTAATATTAAGTGGATTGGTTTAGACTAAAACGCGTAACGCATACCGAGCTGTAGCTCATCTTCGTCGTTATCGCCTTGCCCACCTTCGCCCTCGTCTAACATGTTAAACTTATAACTACCAAAGAAGGCCACATCGCCAATATAACGTGCGTATTCTAGACCGATAAAGTTAATGTCGTAATCTGCAATATCGTCAGCTTCAAAGTAGCTGTAGGTCAGGTTGACGGTGTTGACACCAAACGAGTATCCCAAGTAAGCATCGGCAGAATCGTAGTCTGAATCTTTTACGCCTAGACCTGAAATACTACCAAATTGATAGAGTGCGGCGAACCAAACCCCCTGATCGTTGGTGTACTTAACCGCACCAATATAGGCATCAGAAGTTTCTGTATCTGTCCCAACGCCATAGGTTTCATCACTTGACGCATAACCGACGCCAATATCTAACCCAATCGAAGTGCTGCCGGCGACAACTGCACCGAAGCCGTCACTTTGTGCTGATTCACTATCTGAATTGAAATTGCCATCAATTTGAAAGGTGATGTTGTCGCTTGTCAGTTCATAACGTAAAACATTTTTTGCTCGATCAGCAGTCGACACCGTGTATTCATTGATATAGCCGCTGAAGGTTTCAGCCATATCCGTCCAATCGGTTAAGTAGGTAACGGCATTATTTTGGTGGCCATAATAGACGTTACCGTGATTGGTTTGAACACCCGTATATAAGAATCGAGTGTTAATGCCGATATCATCTGATGCGCCATCTTCAGACTCTGTTAGTTCGAATTCATATTTCCCAAAAAAGGAAATATCGTCCGACGCTTTTTGTGTGCCATCGACACTTAAGCGGACACGTGATCTATCACTATAGGTGCTACTATTACCAGCACTTTTATTCGCATCAGAGAAATTCCCTCGAACTTCTGCGCGGCCGCCGATATTGAATACTGTTTCATCTGTCTCATAAATGGTCGCTGCCGATACGGCAGATGTCGATAGTATGCTCACCACTGCAATGGCGATATGTGATTTTTTCATAATTTATTCCCTATTTTTCACACTTGTATTTATCGTAAACCATAAATTCACGTATAGCATTGAATTTAGATTATTGATTCCTACAGGTTATGAATATAGGCGCGCTTTACCATTATGCAAATTTCATTATGTATTACTGTGCTGTATGTATTCAAAATAGCTATGATGTGTGGGGTTGGGTTTTGAATTGCTTATAGATTGTTGCTCTTGAGGGAGATTAATTGTAGCTGATGTTTTTCGACTATAGAGTGCTATCGTATTTATGTATGTTGGTAATAACCCGGCCACTTTATATGAAAAATCCGAATTTAGTCATTGCGGCCTAGTAATTCGATGACGACGATTACAAAATCGTGGTGATTTTTATGAATGATGTATTTCAGTGAGTTACAAAGCCTCTGCGTGCCTTTCACTTATAATGATCAAAATACTACGGTAACCCAGTGGGCAAGCAAAATTTTTGACACTAAATATAGGCATTGATCTATACCTGTATGGTTACTGTAAAGGCCAAGAAAAACGGTATAGACAACAAAAATCCCAAATTGAACACATTAGGTTAGTTAATTGGTTGTCATCAAGGATTAGAATTTTTTCTAACTAAACTTTGTTTTTCAGCGGTTTGACGATAATCTGGGTGTAAAATCGACATGTTGTTATGTCTTTGATTGCAAAGTGAGCAAACGAATCGCAAGATGCCAGTTAATACTTGCACCATCTGTTTATCATGGATATCATCGTTGGCGTTCTAAGGGAATGCGTCCGTAGCTCAGTTGGTTAGAGTACCGCCTTGACATGGCGGGGGTCGGTGATTCGAGTTCACTCGGACGCACCATTCCTTCTTTAGTTTTTATTGCATAACTATTGAGTTTGTCACAATGGTAGTAATAAGAAATTAGAACATCGCCCGCTTAGCTCAGTTGGTTAGAGTACTTGCATGACATGCAAGGTGTCACTGGTTCGAGTCCAGTAGCGGGCACCAAATTCGTTCTTTCTGAACAAGCAAAAAGCCCACCTAGCGTGGGCTTTTTTGTGTCTGCGTTTCTGGAAAGTACCTTAAATAGCATCATTCTTGTCTGCCTCCCCGTTGAATAATTATTGGATGAGCTAAGTGACTCATATCTCTCAAACTCGATTTGTGACCGCGTGGTGACCATGCTGTGACAACCTTCTAAGCATCTACAGTTTGGAGTAACAGAACATTTAAGAAATAGTCATCAGCACATTTTTAAAAAGAATGCTCTCGTTAATCTGAGTCTGGTGCGGTTTGAAGGGTCCAGCACTACGGTTAATGCAAAACTACTATAGAACTTAGGCTCAAGTTATCAACGTTAACTTTGTGCGGCCAGTGAAGTGGGTGTGCAACAAATTATAGTGTTCTTGTTAACGGGTGATGGCTGATGAGTTATTTCAAGGTGAACTAGGCGCCAGTTGTAGGTGAGGGTAGATTCAAGCAGAGTATAGAAATGTTCAAAAATGGGAAATAGAAAAGAGCCAAATAAACATGGGTTCATTTGGCTCTTTTTTGAGTAGCTCTCATTAATGCAATTGCTTCAAAGAAAAACTGATCCGTGATTGCATTGCAATCAACAGCCAACTGGCATCTCGATTATTTGGTTTGTCTTTACATAGATGTAGTGCTTTTAGTACACCGCGCGTGACTGAATCAATAAAGACATGTTCATGATGGAATTTATCTGGCCACAGTTCAGTACGTTGCTTGATAAGTTCGTAAATTTCATCGTATAGCCAATCAATATCTTGATGAGAGATTTTCTGAAAACGCTGAGCCTGAAGAATGTCACAGCACAAACTGGTGCAGTGAATAGCTAGAGGTGAATAAGCCATTTACTTTCCTCCATTTAAATTAGCATCTAATAACTTTTCAAAAGCACTGCCGTCTTGCCTGGTTAGGTTTGGTATATATCGGCTGTAAACTGTGAACAGCATTTTTGTAGTGGTATGGCCCATTTGGCGAGCTATCCACTCAGGTGCTTCTCCGGCTGCTAACCATAATGTTGCAGCCGTATGTCGAGTCTCATAAGGGCGGCGATATTCCATTCCCAAGTTTTTAAGTGTCGGCTTCCAGATTCGGTCTCTGACGTTACCTTTATCTAAAGGGTTTCCAGCTGCATTGCAGAACACATACTCCTTAGTACCAGTCACTTTGTATTGGGATTTTATAGCTTTAAGTACAACAGATGACATTTGAATGTCTCTTGTTGAACCCACCGTTTTCGTTGTGTCTGAACGGCCGTGTACAAACGTTTCTCGAACTGAAATTAAACCACGCTCAAAATCTACGTACTTCCATTTCAGACCATCGATCTCTGAGGTGCGCATTCCGGTGAAGAAACGAACGGTGAAGTAATCTTTAAAATCGGAACGTACCGATGATAAAAACAAGTTCACTTCGTTAAAATCAAACGGGTTTACATTAGTGCGTTCAACACGTAGTGGTTTGATGTTTTCAAACGTCGAACGAAAATCATAGCGATCTCCGGCTTCGCTCAAAATCATGCGCAGTGGTGTCATGACATGATTAATGAACTCGGCAGATAATTTTTTGCCGTTGTTACGCGGTTTCACTAAAGAAGCACGGTACTTTAAGATGTCAGGTCGAGAGATCTTCGCGACGTCTAAACGCCCGAAGTGAGGTACAAGGTACGACCATAAGTAGATCTTCATACTGTCCTTATAGCTTTCTTTCCAACGCACTTCGTTTTCGTCGTACCACTCCTGTGCGAAGCTTTCGAACAAGACAGTTTCAATTCCTTGTAGCCCTTGTACTGCCGTTTTGTAATTACCAAGTAATTCCTGTTTGCGTTTTTGAGCTTGGATGTCTTGTTTCAAAAATGTTTGAGCTTTCTTAGACTCAGGGAAGTACTCACTATATACAAAACAACTCAGGCGAATGTCCGCTTCAATTTGATTTAGCAGTTTCTGTAGCTTGCGTTGGTTTACTTGAGTTGCAGGCAGTGCAGTTTGCTCACGGCAACGCATACCTTCATATCGGAAGTCGAGATAGAGCTTACCGCTACGTGAATTGATACTACCCATGACACACCCTCCCGCCAGCCATTGGAATATACTGAAGGTTACGTGATGCAGATTGGTATAATTCTGCCTCTACCTCTTCCCAAATGTAGAGAATTTTTCTACCATTGAATGGTCGAATGTAGTGTTTACCTTCGATGAAAATTGAATCTCGCAGAGTCGAATTGATATAGTTGGCGCTAAATTTGATACGACCTGCAAGCTCTTTTGCTGTAAGTAATAATTGGTCCATTTGACCTCCATTGTTTGTGTTTTATCAAGACACATTATTATATCTTTTAGGAATTGATGTGTGATTAGATATAACTTAAAGGAACTTATAGATAAAAAATCAGCGGAAGAGGGACGGAAGATCTCTGGAGCTCAAATTGCTGCCGAAATAGGTATTCAGCGTTCGGCCATGGCGAAAATGATCCGAGATGAAGGGTAAACTACAACCACAAAAACTCTTGATGCCTTATGTCAGTACTTTGATTGTGATGTGTCAGAGGTTATTTGGTATCAGAAAAGGAATATTAGCTAAAAACTTATCGAGTGAAATGTAGGGTGTTTTTAGTCGTCACTTTACAATAGGTGTAGGCTGCTGTTTTAAAGCATTCAGCAAGGAGCGTTTATTCATGGATCTTTACACCATAAATACAGTCAGCCCTAGTTTCGAGTAGACAGATAATGTTCCATCTAGAACATCACCAATCTTATCGGGTTGTCTCGAACGAACCTTGATTTATCTAGGTAGACTTTCGTCAAAGTGAGCAGTCAATTGATAGGCTTCTGGTTGTTCTTTTAGCAGCTTTTGGTCTTGTATGACGCCCATACGTCGCAAGTAATAACTGACTAAAGCTCCACGAGTTACTATTTCCATCTTCTTGTTTTTCATAGCGTAGTCGTCAGCAACAACAACTTGTTGTTGCTCAGACAAGTAAGGGTTAGGTGTAATCATTAACTTAACTTGATGGTTCCAGTTGTCATCATGTTCTCGCATTTTTGGTGACTTATCCATTAAGTCAGGTTCGTTCCTAAAGCGACTTAACACGAAATCTCGAAATTCATTTTTCTCTTCACAATATGCTCTTACATGCCACCTGATCCCATCATAGACTAAGCTGTGAGGCGCAATAATTCGACCTCGAACCTCAGGTGTAGAGAGCGATACATAGTCAATATCGACGCGAAGGTTAGCCCTTGCTGCCGCAATTAATCCTCGAACAATGCTTGGTGATATAGCCCTTTCAGGAACGTTCAATACGGTCGATTGAGCTTCCCCCCAATTAAAGAACTCGAAGGTCTCTTCTTGGTTATATTGCTGATGAAGCATAAGTAGATACTCATGAGCAGTGCCTTGAGTAAATAAAGGCTTAAAGTTGTCTGCTGGCCTATAGCCTTTAATTGTTCTATCCAGTATCAATTGACCTTGGTCAGTTAAGCTAATGTACTTGTTGATATCCCTAGAAGCTTGTTGTCTCCCTATGTGAAAAGCATCACATAGGTGATTTGTCGTCAGTCGACCCTCCCAAAGAGCAATGATCTCAATTAGTCGAAATCGTACTTGTTGGTCCCATTTGATATCTGCTTGACTCATGTTCGTGCTCATAAATGTTACATGTTGATGTATACAGTATATACATGTAGTGAAAAAGTACATATATTTATTGTGGATATTGGCAAGGGCAAGAAAAGTCAGGAATCTTTACTGTGAGAGAGTCGATGGTATTGAAAGCTGTAACCTGATTTAGTGGCCACAAATTCAAACTGGTTGATTTTCAGTCAAGAAAAACAACATAACTCGAGATAGATACGATGATGTATGCCGGATTGACCAAAGTTATCGCAATAAATTCTTATCAGAAAAACAAGATGTTTTCTGAGTATTCTTTTGACGCTCCCACTCAGATCACTGGCGGTAACGGAGAAGGCAAAACATCACTTTTAAGGCTCATTCCGTTCTTTTATGGAGCGACTGGCACGCAGATCGTCAGGAAATCGAATGTCAATAAGCCCTTTGCAGAATGGTATTTACCACACAACAACAGTTATATTGTTTTCGAGTACATTACTGCTCGTGGTCAAGTTGCTCATGTCATTTGTTATCGAAACCTTAGTACTAAAGGTGGCATTGTTTACCTTTTCGTTAAAGGTCAGTTTGAGCAGTCAGTGATCATTAAACAAGACAGCGAAGATAAGCCTTACGCTATCGGCTGTACAAAGCTGGCCGCGGAGCTGAACGCTAACGGCTTAGAATACGAGTCGCGTATTACTAGCGTCAAAGAGTACCGCGAAATTATCCAAAATATTAATGCAGGGAATTTGAGCAATCAGTTCCTGAGCTACTCTTTGTGCTCTGGTCGTCATGATGTCCGTCACATTGAAAAAATCACAGCGGCGTTGATTCAAGGTGAATTCAATATGGCCGACACAAAGGCGCTTTTCCTGGATATCCTCGAGCAAGGAAATAGCACATTAGAGTTTGGTGTGGATGCAAACAGAATTGAACAATGGTGTGATGACTACAACGGCCTAACAGCGTTCCTAGCCAAAAAAGAAGCGTTCATTGAAGCTATTGCGAACAATAAGCAGATTGCCTATCTAACCACTCAGCTCGCCAATGCCTTAACAATCATTCGTGAAGCCTCTGAAAGCCTTGATGAATCTCTTAAGAAAACCGAAATCGAGCGCTCAGATTTTCTTGAAAACAGTGACAAGCAGATTGGCGAAATTAATCAAGATAAGCTTGATAAAGAGGTTCAAAAGAGCGCTCTTCAACGCTCTATCACAAGTATTAACTCTGAGATCGAAGTACATCACAGCAAGCTTATAACATACGAAAATAGTGGTTATCCAGAACTGTCCGTTAAGCTAAAGCAATTGCCAGAAATGGAAGACAGGGTGGCACAACAAAGACAAAGTTACGCCGATCTTGAAACTAAGGTAAATGATGCGAAAGCAAAGTATGAGAAAGACAAACAAAACCTTGTTAGTAAGTTCAATAAAGAAAAGTCTGACCTAACAGAGCAAAAACTTGATGCCGAGAAAGAGTGCAAGGTTAAAAAAGACAAGATAGACGATGTATATCAGCCACAGTTAAAGGAACTGACCCAAACCCATACGATTTTTACAGCGGATAAATCTCAGGCTCTTATGGAGCATAGGGCTGAACTCGCTACTCAAAAGCAGCGACTAAAGAACCCAGATATTGATGAGTTTCTCATTGAGCAGAGAGAGCAGTTGGAGTCTGAGAAGGACAGATTACAAGAACAAGTAGACACGTTAAAACACACGACAACTTTGAGTGAGAAGGAAGGAGTCAACTTACAAACTAAACGTGAAAAACTACTCGAAAGATTAGAGGCCACTCGTCGAAATATGCGCGATGCCGAAACCAGGCTAAAAGTAGTCAGTAACCGATTAGACCCAGATTCAGGAACCTTGTTCTCGTTCCTGGAGGCTAATCGACAGGGGTGGCAAAGCTCTCCACTTGGTCGTGTTCTCACCGATGAGCTTTTGATGGACACGACACTCACACCATCAATGACTGAAGATTCAGGTTCAATGTACGATTTATATATCGATACGAGCAACCTAGCAGATTGTAGTGTCACCAACAAAGCTGATGTGGAAGAGCAGGCTCACTTGATGGACCGTATCGTTGAGCTTGAAGACGCAGAGGCTGATTTCAATAAGCAAATTTTGAAAAATGATTTTGCTGTTAAGCAGTCAACGCTTGAGTTATCACGATTACGCAATGAACTGCGAAACGCTGAGGGTGACCTATCACAAACTAAGGTTAACCTTAAAAACAAGAAAATAGAGATTGCCCGTGCAAAAGAGGGCTTAGTCGAAAAAATTAATATAAACATCAAATCGATTGAGAAAGCTATAGCCCTGATTGATAGGGAAATCTCAGTAACGCTTGAACGTTTTGAAGAAGCAAAATTAGAGCTAAACAACGACAGGCTTACTCAAATTAGCAATGTTGAATCATCACTT
Source organism: Vibrio sp. 10N.222.55.A1 (assembly GCF_041473835.1). Classification (NCBI taxonomy): domain Bacteria; kingdom Pseudomonadati; phylum Pseudomonadota; class Gammaproteobacteria; order Vibrionales; family Vibrionaceae; genus Vibrio; species Vibrio sp. 10N.222.55.A1. The sequence goes on from NZ_JBFRSX010000026.1 coordinate 92,811, forward strand.
GATCTCACGATCGGAGCTATAGATGAACTACTGGAAAAAAGTACTCTGACGTTGGGCGAGAACAAACAGCGCATCAAAACGGAGTATGAACAGCGGTTGAGTGATCAAGGTATTAGCGGTGAAATCTATCAACGCTACAAAGAAGAAATTGAATTGCTTGATAATGAGATCAAAAACTTAAAAGTGAAGTCTCATAAAATCAAAGAATACGAGATATGGCTTGCTGTTTATGAAGTGGATGATCCTAAGAGACGTGACGATCGAAATACTAAGGTCAAAGAACTTGAAACGGTGCATCAAGAGTTTGAATCTTTTGAAACTAAACTGAAAGAGTTGAGAGCCAAAGCTCATCGAACCAAAAAAGAGTTTGATGAGAAGCTCTCTATCTTGAGAAACCACAAACAGCGAGCTGACAGTGCAATCTCTCGCCTAACTAACTATGTGATGTTTGAGGGCGAAGAAGGCAGCCAAGAAGCGCTCGATTATAACGGCGATTTAAATTCACTCTTGAGCTATGTAGAGAGCAAACTCCCGGAGTTAGAGAGGCTTACTAAGCTACGTAAAAAAGATATACAACAGATGGAAACTATCACTCTCAACCTTGGTGACGGGGAGCTGTATCGTTTCTGGAATGAAAGCAGCCGAAACGCCATTACAGAGGATATTGTTGCTAGTGACTCTAAGCGAATAGATATTCTAGAAATCATCATGAATGACATTATTCCTCAGGTGACCAGCATAACAATTGAAAGCGCGGTCAACATGGGGCGTATGCTCGTTGACTTCAAGCATCGGCTACTCGGCTTCGACCGTGACATTAAGAAACTTGGTCGTAATATCTCTGAACAAGTAAAGCTCAATAACACGTTCTCGGTGGTTGGTTCTATTGACATTAACGTTGAAAGTTCACTTTCCAAACTACAAGGTTGGCAAGATATTATTAACTTCTCTGAGATTTACGAAGAGTGGGATAAAACGGGATCTGCTGAGCTACCAACCAAAGAGTTTTTCAACGCTTTAAGTACACTGACATACCATATTAGTGCCGAGAAAGTTAAAAAGCCTACTGAGCTGTTTGACATCAAATTTGAAGTCATCGAGAACAACCAGCGTAAAACGGCCAAAACAGATAAAGATATGCGTGATTTGGCCAGTAATGGTACGAACTTGCTCATTCAATCCATGTTGTATTTAGCACTTCTGACACAACAACGTGGAGCAAGTCGACTATCAATAACTTACCCAACCGATGAGATTGGTAAGCTGACGGCAGAAAACCAAGCCAAACTGCTCAAAATGATGGGGGCACATAACTTCAATGTTATCGCGGCTCAACCCGATGGCAATAATCGTACGGCCAACTTATTTAAGTATCTGTATCACTTAACGCCTTACAAGAACATTTTCAACAAACCTAAAGTAAGCAAACTTGCGTTAGCTAAAGCCGCTGAAACTAGCACAGGAGTAGAAGCATGAAGCCAGTATCACAAGTCTTAGAATCTCTACTTAGTGGTAGCTTTATCTGCCCAGCAACGGATCGTGAAGCTTACAAGACGCTTAAAGAGGATCGTACACGCCGAGAAATCAATCAAGCGTTGACTATTATGGGGCGCGAGCTCCAATGTACGAGCAGAACCAGCGCCTATTATGTTACCTATAAAAGTATCGACGACCACAATCGTCGTCAGGTGACCGCGTTGATGAGTAATGTACACGGTATCATTCGACCTGTGGTTAAGTTCGTGGCGACAGTCAGTGAGGCTGCTCAAGTTGAAGCAGTGATGGTTGGCGGCGATGAGTTAAATGTGCCTGTCTTGAGCGCGCAAATCCATTCGTCTCCTAGCTTGATGGAGAAACTCGATAGTATTTATCGACTTCCAAAAGTGTGTCGAAAAAAAGTGCGTGATAGTGCAGCTGATAAACTAAATGTGGTTGTTGAATTTCTGGTTAAAGAAGGGGTGGCTCATTTAGTAAACAAAGAGCGCCAACTCTATGTGATGACGGGAAAATTAGACTTTGTTTACGAGGTGCTCGATTTCATCGATACGCATGAAAAGATCGTTGAGACAGTTAACAAAGCAAACGAGAACCAAGGGGAGTTCGACTTTTGATGAGCCCTCAAAGCAATGGGAAACATGGTGGTGTTAACCACATGCTTCGCTTAATCAGCCAAGCAAAGGACACATTAACGCATGTTTTTGAAAATGGCACGATACGTGAAACTCATGAAAACGCCAATGACCTACGTAAATTAAAAGAAGCCCGTGTTGTTATCGTGACAAGCCGCGGCTACCGCGTGCACCCTAAGATGGAAGCATTGATGAACTACTTCCTTGAAACGGAGGCAAGTTCATTTCTCGGGACTCAACATGCTGAGCGCATTCCAGAAATTCAGAGCTTAGCGCAAGAATACCTGGAAGCTAAATTAAATGGCAAAAGAGAACAAGAGGCGGATAGGTTTAATAGCCTTGAAGGTGTGGTTTATGAAATCACAATGGACTTGCAAGAGTCATGTCGTCGATTAAGAAACCGGATCAGTTATGACTTTGGTTATGGCCATACGCTCGCTCAAAAACAAAAAGAGAACCAAGTTGCCATAGAGCAAGCTGAAAAGCTTGTTAGTGGCATGAAAGCTTTCTCTTTTAAGTTGTTGAGTGAAATGGCTGGAGATAACTCCGAGCTCAACACCTTGTTTTGTGCTGAAATGCACAGTGCGATTCGTAGTTGCCAACAAGAGCTCGGGTCTATCCTAATTCAACTTCGAGCTTTGATGCTGAAGTATCGTAACCGCGAACGCGATAAGGACCTGATCAATGCCTTTGATCGGTTTATTGATCAAGAGCCACACTGGACACCAAGTGACGATTTAATTTTGCCTGATGAGGTAGCAAAGCACGACGGCATTCCGATGTTTTGGCTTTCAGAACCTATTCAATTTGCGCATCACCCAAATCCTGATGATATGGACCAAGAGCCGGAATTGGCCGATATTGTTGAAAAAATTACGGCACAGCCCGCCGAACAAGAAGAGCTTCCGGTTGTTGAAGAAGCTGAGCGCCGAGAATTGACTCTTGATGTTGAAATACAAGAGCTGATTGAAGCGGACATTGATTCACATTGCGATACCTTTTTTGCTGAAGCCTTTATTGGTAAGGGAAAAACCAGCATTTCCGCTTTGGAGTATTACGAGCAAATCAATAGTGACTTACCGGAAGATCTTGACCAGCTCACTTGCGCTAAAGACGTGTGGCTATTTAGCGTGCTTAATTTCCATAGTTCAATGCTTCCCGAAGATAGCAAAGGCTTTACCGTTGAGCCTATCGGGTCTTATACCTATTTAGCAAAAGGTAGCAATATAGGTTACGGCAACCTTCACTTAGAAGATGTGTCTATAGCGAGGAAACTGTGAGTAGAATTATTGATGATATAACGGGTAGTGATTTAAATCGGTTAAAGCAACTCTTCTCTCCTGCGAAGGTTAATGAAGGTGCCAGTGTAGCGCTGAGTGGCGTGTTTGATACTTTTCATCGCGACTTTAGTGTTGGGAGCGCCAGAGGAGAACATTTGCAGCTGACGCCTAGAGATATACGTCAAATTAGGAAGGTGATTAAAGAGCAATCTGGTTTTGATCTTTTAACTGATCCCATCCCTAATTCTCGAACGGATATGGCTCAGTTCTTTCCTAACGAGAAGTTAAGCTCAAGTCCTGTCAAAGACAAGGTCATTAAAGTTTATGGGATTTTGTCCACGAACATAAATGGTAAATCATATGACTTACAAGAGGGCATGAACATTGAGGTAGCTCTAAGTCATTTGACGAGCATTGAGCACAGCCAAGTTGTGATTGTTGAAAACTATGAAGCATTTTCTAAGTTTAGATTAGTACAAACCGACATAGGGCCTAACCCTCTTATCGTTTACCGGGGGGATAAGGACACGGGAGTAATCTCAAAAGAAATTGCGTTGGCTTTTCCAGACGTAGAGCTTATAGCTTGGTTTGATACCGATCCTAAAGGTATTTCTTTAGCTTTATCATCGGGAGCGACTTATATGCTGCTACCAAATTTATCTATGGGTTCTCTCAAAAAACATGGTCGTTCAGACTTGTTTGCAGACCAATACCAAAACTGGGATCGTGTCTCAAAACTTATCCCCCCTAAGTTAGAGTCCATAATGTCTGAACTGGAAAAAGGGATAACCCAAGAGTCAATCATGGTAAATCAAATAGCCGTAAGGTTACATCAAATTTAGTCACGTAAATGTTGAGCTCCCCTGTAAGTGCGGAGATAGGCATGTTTACCTTGGGGTAATCAATCAAATGTTGTGAAGCTCATGCAGAGTGCCTACAAGACTGTTAAGTGCTGCTAATCTAGCCACTGAATTATTTATAAAGATTAAACGAATTTTGTGGCTTTTTTAAAATGCTCGATCATTTGGATATTTCCTTATCTTAAGGCACGTAAAAAGCGTCTAAAATCGGAGCTTTATCAATTCAACTCATTCAATTTCATATATAATCGCCCTCAATAGTCTGCGCTTGAAAGCAGAGTCCTACATTATTCGAGTAATTAAGAACATGGCAAAAGCACCCGCTAACAAGAAACCCGCCTCAAAAGCTAAGCCTGCGTCAAAAGCTAAAAAAGCGACCAAAGGCTTTGAAGAGACCCTTTGGGATACCGCTAATCAGTTGCGTGGCAGTGTTGAGTCATCTGAATACAAACACGTGGTATTAAGTCTTGTGTTCTTAAAGTTCATCAGCGACAAGTTTGAAGCACGCCGTCAGAAGATGATAGACGATGGGCAAGAAGCTTTTGTTGAGATGAAAGAGTTCTACCAACAAGACAACATCTTCTTTTTGCCAGAAGATGCGCGTTGGTCATTTGTTAAAGCGCGCGCTAAGCAAGACGATATCGCTATCATCATTGATACCGCTTTATCGACTATCGAAAAAAACAACCCAAGCTTAAAAGACGCTCTGCCAGACAACTACTTCTCGCGCCAAGGTCTGGAAGTGAAAAAGCTGGCGTCACTTATCGACAGCATTGAAAACATTGATACGCTGGCGAACGAATGTGACATGAGCGAAGAAGACTTAGTCGGTCGTGTTTACGAATACTTTCTAGGTAAGTTTGCAGCAACCGAAGGCAAAGGTGGTGGCGAGTTCTATACGCCTAAGTCAGTGGTAACACTATTAGCTGAAATGCTAGAACCCTTCCAAGGTAAGATCTACGATCCAGCTTGTGGCTCCGGTGGTATGTTTGTTCAGTCTTTAAAGTTCATTAAAGAGCACGAAGGGCGCACCAAAGACATCGCTATCTATGGTCAAGAGCTTACCTCGACCACTTATAAACTGGCGAAGATGAACTTAGCCATTCGTGGTTTATCGGGCAACTTAGGTGAGCGTGCAGCTGATACCTTTTTTGCTGACCAGCATAAAGACTTAAAAGCCGATTACATCATGGCAAACCCACCGTTTAACCTTAAAGGTTGGCGTAATGAAGCCGAGCTAACCGATGATGCGCGCTTTGCTGGCTACCGTACACCGCCAACAGGCAACGCCAACTACGGTTGGATTTTGCATATGCTCTCTAAGCTAAGTGAAACAGGCACGGCTGGTTTTGTATTGGCGAATGGCTCTATGAGTTCAAATACGTCAGGTGAGGGTGAGATCCGCCAGCAGCTAATCGAGAACGATCGCGTTGAGTGTATGATTGCTTTGCCGGGACAACTGTTCTTCACGACGCAAATCCCTGTGTGCATTTGGTTTATCACCAAAGACAAAACCGAGAACAACACCAAAGGCTACCGTAACCGCCAAAAAGAGACTTTGTTTATTGATGCTCGTGAAATGGGCACCATGATTAGTCGTACCAATAAAGAACTCACTAAAGACGACATCGCACTGATTGCTGATACTTACCACGCATGGCGCAGTGATGAAGCGGAGCTTAAAGCGCGTATTGAACGTGGCGATGGCAAAGTAGAGAAGTATGAAGACAAAGCAGGCTTTAGCAAATCAGCCACTGTTGCCGATATTAAGGCTAATGATTTTGTACTGACTCCGGGGCGCTATGTTGGCGCAGCCGAAGTGGAAGATGACGGCATTCCGTTTGAAATCAAGATGAGTGAGCTTTCACAAACCCTATACAACCAAATGAACCAATCTCAAGAGTTGGACAAAGCGATTCGCCGTAATTTGGAGGCGTTGGGTTATGGGGAGTAAGTGGGAGCAAGCTCTACTAGGTGAACTGATCGCAGCAGGAGATGCTGTTCTACAAACTGGCCCTTTCGGAACGGCTTTAAAGGCGGAAGAGTACACTGAAACTGGGGTGCCTTTAATTTCTGTAAGAGAAATTCGCGAAGGGTTCATTCAATTGGAAGATATAACACCTCGTGTAGATTCAGCTGTTACAGCAAGGCTACCTAAGTTTGTGCTTCAAGAGGGGGATATCGTTTTCGCTCGTAAAGGAGGGGTAGAGCGAAATGCGCTAATTACTGAAAGAGAAAAAGGTTGGTTTGTAGGATCTGATGGCATCTATCTTCGCTTGTCAAAAAAATATGACGCAAAATACTTTAGCTATGTAATGAGAAGCCCTCAAGTAAAAGCGTGGCTACTAAAAAACTGTGAAGGTACAACTATGCCTTCGCTGAACCAAAAAATATTGGCCAGAGTCCCTATTTTCTTACCTTCAAAGATTCAACAAGAAAAAATAGCGGATCTTTTATTTCAATATGATGAAAAAATTACTATCAATAATCAAATCAACCAAACCCTAGAGCAAATGGCACAAGCAATCTTCAAGTCATGGTTTGTCGACTTCGACCCTGTAAAGGCCAAAATGAATGGTGAACAACCAAAAGGGATGGATGTGACTACTGCCTCGCTTTTCCCAGAAAAGCTCGTTGAGTCTGAGTTGGGTTTGATTCCTAAAGGATGGGAGGCTAGCTGTATGGGAGAGCACTTCAAAATCACGATGGGACAGTCACCTAAGGGTGAAACTTACAACGAAGATGGAGAAGGAATTGCGTTTTTCCAAGGACGACGAGATTTTGGTTTCCGTTACCCTGATGTTCGTGTTTATACAACAGACCCTAAACGATATGCAAAAGCAGGAGACACTTTAATCAGTGTTCGTGCACCAGTCGGCGATAAGAATATGGCATCTATTGATTGTTGTATTGGTCGAGGTATTGGAGCAATTAAACATAATAGTGATTCTCGTTCATTTACATATGCATTTATGAGTCACATTGAGAAGAAGCTCGGGGATAACGGCTCTTCCGGAACTCTATTTAATTCAATAAACCTGAAAGAATTGAAAAAAGTTCCATTTATTACTCCTTCTCAAGAGCTAGTCGAAGCTTTCCATAATCTTGTTGAACCAATTGACCAAAAAATTGAGGTTCTATCAAAAGAGATAGATAGCTTATCGCAGCTCCGTGACACGTTACTTCCTAAATTGCTTTCCGGCGAAGTTGATTTAGAGAACCTGCCAGTAGAACAAGCTAAGGCGCTGGCAGAGTAACCTTTCGTCATTCCAGAAAGTGAGGGACGAACTTATCAGGAATCTCGTTTTTGACGGTGGTGAAAAGCGAGATCTCAGATACCTCGCGCCTCGGTTCTGAGATAACGAAGGTGGGAATTAGATGAATCCGAAATAGAACAAAGCAAAGCGTAGGTGGAACCATAATATAATGAACGCAACTAATACTCGTGAAATCGACATTTCTGAATTGACGACACTGTGTGAAACAAGCACTTTGCAAAAAGGCATCTTGCTTTCACGCAGTGGTGCAGTACGCAAGCTTAACCTTGTTGGCAACACCGCGACCGCACAGGTCAAAGGCAGCCTCAATTATCAAGTGAGCCTCGATTTCACTGGCGATCTGGTTGGCACTTGTACTTGCCCTGCGGCGCAATATCAAATGTTGTGCAAGCACGGCGTGGCGGTTGCCCTTTGCCTACAAGACCAAGAACAAGCTTTAAACCAAAGTAGTGAACGAGATACCATAAAAAATCACCTGCAAAGCCTTGGTGAAGAGGCCATGGTAGAGATGTTACTCGAATACCTAGAAGAAGATGAGTACACATGGAATGCACTGCTGACAAAAATTGAAATACGCGAAAAGCCAGCCGTATATGGCGAGCTGAAAAAGTTGGTTACCCAAGCCTTACCGCGAGAACAGCTCTGGGATTGGCGAGAAAGCCATGATTATTTCAACTCAGCAGAAATTCAATTGAACATGATCATTGAATCAATGCAAAGCCTTAACGCCGATCATCAATGGAAATTAATCAACTACCTTGTTGAACGGTTGAATAAGGTGCTAGAGCAAATTGATGACTCCAATGGCGATCGTTATGGCATTGAAAGCATGATTAACGAACACATGCCAAAGACGCTGGCAAAGCTTAATTGGAGTGAGCAAGAGAAAGCGCAGTGGATGTTTGAGCGTTTGACCCATTACGAATTTGACGTATTTCCTTCGATTGAAGAGAGTTTTGGAGCGATTTGGCAATCTAACACCCACTTTCTAACCTTATGCCGCCAAGCGATAGATCAAGCATCGCAAGATGAGAGTAGCTGGAACTTACGCTCATGGGCAGTTCCGTTAATGAAACACAGCTCCGATTGGCGTGAAGTGGCGGAAATTAAACAAAAAATAGCACGAACGTGTCGAGATTATCTTGAAGTTGTTGATATGTTCATTGATGAGCAAGAGCCGTTAGAAGCTGAGTTTTGGTTAGCTAAGGCGAAAAAAATGGCGAGTGATTATGAACTTCGTGCGTGCGAACAAGCTCAATTCCGTCTTTATGTTGAACTAGGTGAAATCCATTCTGCATGGGTATTAGCTAACCGTTTGTTAGAACAATCACCAAGCTTTCAATATTATCAACAGTTAGCGAAGTTTAAAGCCAATTACCAAATTGATGATGTTGAATTTTTCTCCCGCACTGAACTGCTACTTGCCAATGCCTATCAACAACCAGACCGCTATAATCAAGCTTCTGATCGTACGGATGCCTTGGTTCTGTTCTATATCGATAACCAGCAATTAGACAAAGCGTGCGAATGGGTTGCCGAACATAAAATATCAATACAAGGACTTATTTCGCTTGCCGATCAAATTGTGGATGATAAACCTGAAAATACGCTGGATTATTATCTGCGAGCAGTCTCATCTTATATCGAACAGACCAATAATACGGCTTACGATCAAGCTTTAGAGTTACTTCGACGTTTAGAGAATATGCTGAAATCGCATCCTACTCAATTGGCGACATTTTATAGTCAGGTGGCGCAACTCGCTACCACGTACAAGCGTAAGCGTAATATGTTCGCTTTAATTCAGAAATATTATTCAAAATATATCTGATTCTGCGGAGGTGACAAGATCTGCGGTGTTGAGAAAATGGAACAAAGCCCGAAACCGAGTTACTACAAAACAAATTTAAATAACTCAATTTAGAAAACAACAAACAACGTCAAACAGCAGTAGGAAAAGGCGATGAGCTTAAAATTCACAGAAGCCAAATTAGAACAGGCCATTATTGAGCTATTGGGTGAGCAAGGCTACCCACACGTAGTGGGTGAACAAATAGCGCGTGAAGACAAAGAACAAGTACTCATTGTCGATGACTTACGACGCTACCTTGCCAAGCAGTACCGAGGCGATGGTATAACCGAGAGCGAAATCGACACCATTGTTCGTATGATCTCAACGTTGCCTGCCAGTGATTTGTACCATAGCAATAAAACCTTCTGCCAATGGCTAACGAATGGCTTCTTGTTTAAGCGTGAAGATCGCTCAAAGAAAGACCTCTATATTGAGTTAATCGATACAAGACATTTGGCACAAGCCTTACGCTTGATGTTTGTCCCGCTGCTAGAGAATAAATCTAAAGCAGACAACTCTGATAGAAAAGTTGCTGAAGGTAAGGTTACGTACCTAGAAACAAATCGGTTAGAAGCGACTGACACCAATATCTATAAAATCGTTAGCCAGCTAGAGATTGAGGGGGTCGATGAACAAATTCGAATCCCTGATGGCATCCTTTATGTGAACGGCTTACCGCTGGTGGTGTTTGAATTTAAAAGTGCCGTGCGAGAGAAAGACGCGACCATTTTTGATGCATGGAAGCAAATCTGTGTGCGTTATCGCCGTGATATTCCCAAGCTGTTCGTCTACAACGCGATGTGCATCATCAGTGATGGTGTGAACAACAAAATGGGTAACCTGTTTGCGCCGTATGAGTTCTTCTACGCATGGCGCAAAGTAACGGGTAATGAGTCTACCGAAAAAGAGGGTATTAACTCCCTCTACACCATGATTGCTGGGTTATTTAACCAAACCAGATTACTTGATGTGGTGAAGAACTTTGTCTTCTTCCCTGATACTTCAAAGAAAGAGATAAAAATCTGTTGCCGTTACCCGCAGTACTACGCAGCGCGTAAGCTTTACTACAACATCGACAAAGAACGTAAGCCATACGGAAGTGGTAAAGGCGGCACTTACTTTGGTGCAACAGGGTGTGGTAAGAGCTTCACCATGCAATTTCTATCGCGCCTATTGATGAAAAGCATCGATTTTGAAAGCCCGACCATTGTACTTATTACCGACCGTAACGATCTCGATGATCAGCTTTCTAAACAGTTCTGTAATGCCTCTGATTACATTGGTGATGAGATGGTTGTGCCAGTTAAAAGCCGTCAAGATTTAAGAGACAAGCTGCAAGGCATCAAGAGTGGTGGTGTGTTCCTGACTACCATCCACAAGTTCACCGAAGACATCGAATTGCTTTCAGAGCGTACAAACATCATCTGTATTTCCGATGAAGCTCACCGTTCACAGGTCAACCTCGATAAGAAAGTGGTGATCAAATATCAAGATGGTATAGCCGTCGATGTGAAAGAGACATACGGCTTTGCTAAGTATCTGCACGACTCTCTACCAAGCGCGACTTACGTTGGCTTCACCGGAACGCCGATCGATACCACCCTTGATGTATTCGGTGATGCAGTAGACAGCTACACCATGACAGAATCTGTTAATGATGAAATTACGGTTCGTATTGTTTATGAAGGCCGAGCAGCCAAAGTCATTCTTGATAACAGCAAGCTTGAAGAGGTAGAGAAATACTACCAAGCGTGCGCAGAAGCAGGCACCAATGAACATCAGATAGAAGAGAGTAAGAAAGCTTCTGCCAATATGAACGCGATTCTTGGCGACCCTGACCGTATTGAAGCTTTGGCGAAAGACTTTGTTGAACATTATGAAGGGCGAGTTAAAGAAGGTTCCACGATAAAGGGCAAGGCGATGTTTGTCTGTGCGAGTCGTGAAATTGCGTTTGATTTCTATAAGCAAGTCAAAATCTTAAGGCCAGAATGGTTCGAGGAAAAGCTATCGATTGATGGCGTCGAGCTGACTGAAAAAGAGAAAGAAAAGTTAAAGCCACTTGCGATGGTGCAAATGGTGATGACGCGCGGTAAAGACGATGACTCTGACCAATACAGCCTGCTAGGGACAAAGGAATATCGAAAATCGCTCGACCAGCAGTTTAAGAGCCCCAAGTCGAATTTCAAAATAGCTATTGTAGTCGACATGTGGCTAACAGGTTTTGACGTTCCTGAATTGGATACTATCTACATCGATAAGCCGTTGCAGAAACACAATCTGATTCAAACCATCTCACGTGTTAACCGTAAGTTTGAAGGCAAGGCCAAAGGGCTGGTTGTCGATTACATTGGTATCAAGTCGCGAATGAATCAAGCCTTAGCGATGTATTCAAAGGCTGATGAGACTAACTTTGAAGATATTCGTTTTTCCGTTATTGAGGTGAAGAACCACCTCGATTTATTAAGACAGATGTTCCACAAGTTCGATACGTCCGGTTATTACACAGGAGAGCCGTGTAAGCAGCTAGAGTGTCTTAATCAGTCGGCAGAATACATTCTTCAAACCAAGAAAGGCGAAACCCGATTCATGGCTTTAGTGGGCCGTATGAAGGCGGCTTATGATGTTTGCTGTGGTAGTGAATTGTTATCTCAGCAAGAGCGCGACCAAATTCACTTCTATATCGCAGTACGCTCCATCATCTTTAAGCTAACCAAAGGTGATGCACCAGACACGGCACAAATGAATAAGCGTGTTCGAGAGTTAGTGGCAGAAGCACTCCGTGCCGATGGAGTAGAAGAGATCTTTACCATTGGTGATGAGCACGCCGAAGCTATCGATATTTTCGACGAAGATTACCTAGCTCGCATCAACAAGATTAAGCTGCCTAACACCAAAATTCAGTTGCTTCAAAAGCTGCTAGAGAAGGCGATAAGTGACTTTAAAAAGGTCAACCAGCTACAGGGTATGAATTTCTCTAAGCGCTTCCAATCGCTGGTGGAGCAGTATAACGAACGTCGTGAAAATGATGTGTTGAATGGCGAGGAGTTCGATACCTTCTCTCAAGAAATGACCGATATTATCTTTGATATCGTGAAAGAAATGGGCTCATTTGAAGAGCTAGGGATTGACCTAGAAGAGAAAGCGTTCCTCGATATCTTGAATCACATGCGCAAGAAATACGATTTCACTTACGACGATGACAAGATGCTCGAACTGGCGAAGGAGATGAAAACCACAGTAGACAATGTCGCCCAATACCCAGACTGGGCAGGGCGCGATGATATCAAAGCCAAGTTGAAAGTGAATTTAATCTTACTGCTACACAAATACGGCTTCCCACCAGTAGCCAATGATGATGTATACAAAGGCGTGCTAGAGCAGGCTGAGAATTATAAGAAGAACCGATAAAAATGACTGAGTACCAAGATAAAAGACATAATAAAGAGCCACTTGAAGGTGATAAAGCTTTTGATGAAATCAAACATCATTTAGAAAAGTATAGAAATGCGGAAAAACGTTTCTCTACTCCTCATAAAGTGACAAGAAGGTTGGCACTGCACAGTATATTCTGGGTTGTGTTCTCCTTAACACTGATTTATTCCAACAGTTTGTTCGACATCAACTTAGTTGATACTAACCCATTCCTGTTAAGAGCCTTTGATATTGTGAATTGGCAACTCACACTGTTCTGGCCCGTGGCGGTGGTTTTCTTCTTTCTTGAAAGCTTCAATAAATGGGTTAAAACCTTGTTTATTACGCAAGCTATCTTGCTAGGTGTTTTCTATTCAAAGGAAACTCTTGCAGCTATTTGTACGGTGCACATTGCCGTATTTGTAGTGACCTATGCGGCTAACCGAATGCTTGGCTACACAAGAGCATGGAGTCGTAATCGCACAATGGTCTATCATTTGGAACGTTTAGAACGAGAACATCAGTTATCAGTAATTAATGCCGATAAAAGAACAATTGAAATAGAGCAAGAAAATACACTAACAAAGTTGTTTTCTCTAGAAGAAGCTAACGTTAATTCTGCTAATCAAGACATTGTTGGTGATTATTTCTCAGTAGCTGATGGTGCTATTGGTTGGGTGAAAGGGTTTAAGAAGTAGGCTAATTATGACAGGTATATTAAAATTAAATTACATAAAAGCTGAATATCTAGATGATTATTCAGATTCCAGTGGTGAATTTTGGCAGTGTGAGGCGCAAGAAAGTTTAATTAATAAGCTCAAAATTACATTGCGAGAAGCTAAGGAGTATAAAGAGAATAGAAAGAAAGATAATAACAAAACATGGTTATCTCACAATGCAATTCTTGTTTCTGGTCAGAGAGGTACAGGGAAAACTGTATTTTTGAGGAATTGTGAGAAGTTGTGGAAAAAATCTTGTAAAAAAGAAAATATACAGGAAGAAGAGCTTAAGTTTCTAAACGTAATTGACCCAACAATGCTTGTGAATAACGATCATTTTTCTAACGTAATAATCGCTCAAATTTATTATGTAGTTGAAAAAAAGATTAAAAGTTCAAGTGGATGCCATGGCGTAAGTTCTGTTAGTGAGCAAGAAAAGTCGCATTTCTATAACTCACTAAAAAAATTAGCAGATGCGCTTGGAAAGAAAGATGACTTTAATGGTCATTCAGGAATTGATAAAATTCTACAATATAATTCTGGTATTCAAATTGAAAATTATTTCCATTTATTTATAGAGTCAGCAATTAATTTATTGGGTTGCCAAGCTCTGGTGCTACCAATTGATGATGTAGATATGGCGCTTGGTAGAGCATTTGAAGTTGTAGATGATGTGCGTCGTTTACTTGGGTGTCCATATATTATACCTATTGTTAGTGGTGACATGCGTTTATATGAACAAATGACAAATGTTCATTTTGATAGCAATGCTTATGATAGTAAATCTAAAAATGAAGGTTTAACTGATGAAGGAAAGGATGTATCGAAGGAGTTGACTACATCTTACTTAACAAAAGTTTTCCCAAATCAAATGCGAATTGGTTTGCAGCCGATAACACAAATTACACCAAAGCTAAGAATTGTGCCTCACTTAAGTGGCGGTTTAAGAATAGTTGAATATTATAATTTAATATTTAACCGATTTTATTTTCTATGTTCAAATGAAGAGGTTATAAATAACTGGCCTGAACCTGAGTCTGCACGAGAACTAACCCAGCTAGTACGTTCTATTAATCCTGAAGTATTACGTGATGAAAGTATTAATCCAGTATGGATGGCTTACCAAAGTTGGGCTGCACAAAAGAAAAACGGTGTTTCTTTTACTAACGCAATGTCATGGTTTACGCTTAATAATTTAGATAAGGATTCTTCTTTTAACATTGAATCTCTAATTGCATTTAACCCTAAAATGCAAATGAGCAAAGACCGATATCCTTGGGCTAACAAATGTTTTTTTGATTCCCAAAAACATTCTTTAAATTCAATGTTTTCATTACAACCCAAGCAGGTGTCAGCTCAACTAAATGGTAATTTAACTATACTGGAGAGTGCATATAATGAAAAAAGTTATACTTTACGAAGTATGCCACCTTATGAGTTTTTTGACGACAAAAAGTATGTTACACAAGGGGCAATAAAAAACACGAATTCTTCCTTGTCTGAAGAACGTAAAAGTAAATCTAATCTATTACTAGATGTTTATACATATGGTGACTACTATTCAACACTATCAAATACTTACCAATATGTATTTTGTAGTCGTGCATTTGAATTGATTTTATTTTCGTTCGTAAATAAGTCTGTAGATATCGAGAAAGATATTTATAATATTCTTGGTCGTAGACCATTTTATTCAATATTTAATGCGAATCCAACTAAAGTTATTCAGGATGGCGACTATGAAGAAGAGGTTGAAAAAGAAAGTGATTCTAAGCGCTCTTCCGCAAAGATTCTGTCAGGAGAAATTAATGACTGGAAGGTGAATAATAGAGAATTATTTGAAGAAATAAATCCAAGTGATCTTATATCCATATTTTCATTTATGTTTAATAAGACATTTTCTGCACTAAATTTATATAAATCTAAGAAGAATTACTCCGACGAGCATTTAACGGATTTAGCAAGACGTTTTGAATTGATTCTTGTTAACTCAGCAATGACAGCATCGATTAAAGGTAATGCAATAAATGCTAATGTTGCTCAAACAGATAATTATAGTACATTACGAGATTATAATGAATTTGAGAAGTATGACCGGACAATTACTCGTAATGAAGAGAAGTTAAGGTCTGAGTCAAAGGATGATAGTAAATGGAATGTAAAGTTCATAGATGCTCTATGGGAACATCCAATATTTAAGTTAAATAATTCAAAAGGTAATTTATATTCACAGTTTTCTTTGGGGAAAGGAGAGTTGGAAGGTAAATTGGCGAAGTTAAGAAGAGATTTTGAACTTAAAGAGCTTAAGCAAGTATCTACACTTAAAAATAGATTAGACGCATTAGATGAAAAAAATAAAAACAAATTAGATACCTTTATTAAAGACAATAGAATAACAAATAATACTATCTTAGTTGAACCCAAAGAATTAAACGCTAACTTATTAAAAGCAATACAGTTATATGTAGAGGGTGATGATGCTTAAAGTTAGTGATGAAAGTATCGCTTACGCTTCCTTACTTGTATCTGACCGTTTTTTATTTAATGAGGTTGGTATTGATAAGCAAAGTTTACTATTACAAGAAAAAAGTATTTTTGACTATCAACCGTATATATCAAGAATGCTAAGAAATGAAGATGTTACGGCTCTTGTTTTTTCATTTAACCTTGATCAGGTTAGTTTGAAAAAATTATTATCTTTATTGTCTGATAAGTATTTAATCTGGCAGGGTAATCGTTTTGAGGTTAAGTCAAATTATCTTGAAGAGTGGTTAGAATTAGCCTCTCTAATTGATGTTAGTTGGATTATTGCAAAAGCTTATAGTGATTTAGCTCATGATTATGATATTAGTGAACAGGAGATTATAACTTGTATTAAAAATCATCAGTGCCCTACGGCTCTTCAGCAATCAAAAGGAAAGAAAGGTTTTGCTGATAATCATGTCCATCAAGGTGGGCATGGGCATACAGGTCCATCTTTATTGAGCTTTTCATTATATGGAGTAGAGGTAAACGGTAAAATTAAGTGGCCAAGGAGACCAGAAAGCACTTTATTTGAAAGTGAAAAATACAAAAAGGGTGATTTACCTAGGTGGAGTGCTTTATTGGGTGATAATTTGGCAGCTTTTGCTTTTGATAATGATTATGCACGAATAAATGAACTACATATGAAACCTGATATTAATGTTGAGTTCAATGGTGATGCAATTTCATATATTGAACGTGGTGATTGTGCTAATTTCACTCAACATTGTTTATCACAATCTAATTGTTTATTAATTCCATCAGCGAATCGTTGGCTCTTATTCTGTACAGGCCTAGTTTCTTTAAGCAACAAAGCAGATAAAGCTTTAGAAACCTATATTCGTATAAGCAATATTTTACGTAATTATATGATTGTAATGGGGGTTGGATTAGGCCAATTTGTAGAGTCTTTTCGTTTTCCACTCCGTAGGCAGAGATCTTTAGCTTCGCAAGATATTGTTGGTCTTGATGCTTTTAAATCAGATATATCAAAAGAAACAGTAAGGGAATTTAGAGTATCACCAAATTTTGCTATTGGCAGTAATAGCTTTCCGGCAGATCCGAAGGCGTTAAAGGCTAGTTTAGAAGTCCTCTATAAAGAATCATTAACAGAAAGGGTGCACTTTGTTTTACATTTTACCAGAAGCGGCAAAAGGGAAGACAAAAGACAGTCTAAGTTTAGGGGTAATATAAAGAATCAAGTTAGGCTCCTTCAACAATTTCATGGTTCTGTTTCTTTTTCTGATAGCGAGATAAAAGCATTTCGCATTGAAAGTGAGAATGAATCATTACAAGTTGATTTGCGTAAAGCAATACGCGGTTATGATGTGGCAGGCAATGAGAACGATTTACCAATTGAAGTATTTGCTCCTGCTTTGCGGGTTTTGCGTTCAGCTAAACACTCATCACAGAGCCTATTTACAACTCGTTATCAAAGACCATTTTTAACTATTCATGCAGGTGAAGATTATAGCCACTTGCTCTCTGGATTAAGAGCAATCGATGAAGCTGTGTATTTCTGTGATTATCAGTCAGGAGATCGAATCGGTCATGGGCTAGCACTCGGGGTATCGCCTATTTTGTGGGCCCAAAGACAACAAACGGCTTATGTCACAATAGGTGAACATTTAGACAACCTTGTTTGGTGCTTTCAGAAATCACTTGAAGTTATTCAAAAAGTGCCGAAATTTACTGGTGTTTTGCATTTACTGCAAGAGAAGATTAATTTCTGGTCAGGCTATCTTTACGAAGAGGAGCATTCATGTCGAAGTTTATATGAAGCTTGGAAATTGAGGAGAAATTGCCCTTATGCATTAAACCTTGATAAGTTATCTACTGACATGCCTCCAGTTATTGATGCTAAGAACCCTTTATTCCGTGATTGGATAATAGATTTTGACCAAATACAATGTAACGCTAGTAATCAAAAGGCATTCGCACTTTGGCAAAAATACATATTAGCTGAGTTAGATGAACGCTTTTTTGATAGGCGTGAAAAACAAGTAATTATTCATTGTAATCCCAAGCAAGGTTTTGAGCCTTTTGGCTATAAGTATGGGACATATTTTGACTCTATATCAGCAGCAGAATTAGAGTTGTACGAAGCAATTCAAGATTTACAAATGGAAAAATATGGTTCTCAAGAAATAATATTCGAAGCTTGTCCAACATCAAATATATATATAGGGCGCTTTGAACATTATCATGAACATCCTATTTATCGTTGGAATCCACCTATTGAATCTTGGTTAAACGCGGGAGAACGTTTTAACAAGTTTGGTTTAAGGCGTGGTTCAATTTCAGTATGTGTAAATACAGATGATTCAGCATTAATGCCAACATCAATTCAGAATGAGCATAGAGTATTACAACGAGCAGCTGTTGAGCATTTTGGGGTCGGAGCAAATAAAGCTGAGTACTGGATTAACCGCATCCGGCAAAAGGGCGTAGAAGTGTTTGAAGAGAATCATTTGGATTGGGTGAACTAAGTTTTAACGGTTGTTATTGGAGCCTTTGAAAGTGCCTATGTGTTGGTCCCTAGGCTACAAAACACGTGATTATTGATTTGAGGTTAGTTTGGTAAAAAACATAGAAGTAGTGGCGGCCATTATTCAACATGAAGGTAAAACTTTGTGTGTTCAGCGCGGTCCTTCAAAGTTGGCTTATATCCATGAGAAGTTTGAATTTCCCGGCGGAAAAGTGGAAGTAGGTGAGCAGCGAGAAGAAGCCATTAAAAGAGAGTTGAAAGAAGAGCTTCATCTGAATATCGAACATGTAGATTATGTCATGACGGTTGAACATACTTACCCTGATTTTCATATCACGATGCACGCTTACTTATGTCCTGTCGAAAACCGAAAGATAGTACTTACTGAGCATATTGAAGCATTGTGGTTAAATCTCGATGAGCTAACTTCTTTAGATTGGGCCGAAGCTGATGTCCCCATTGTTAGAAAGTTGCAAGCAAACTGAAGAGGACCGTGAATGACTTATTGCTATGCAAATAGGATTGATGTCTTTCTTCAAGAACAAGAAGAAAACTGGTTGGCCAACATGTGTTCTGAGTTTTGTATCAACTTCCCTGGCTTAGAGCTCGGTGAACTTCAGAAACGAGCTTGGGTTGATTGTTTTCATCATCTTCAGAAAGAACTCTCCAAGCGTGCCCAATCTGATGGCTATATTATTTTTGAGTACGCTCTACCAATTGAAGGAGGGCGTAGACCCGATGTTCTGCTTCTCGTCGAAAATAAGCTATTCATTTTAGAATTCAAAATGAAGGATCGCTATCAGCGAGCCGATTATGACCAGTTGTGTGGCTATTATCGAGATCTCTGCAATTACCATCATGAAAGCGCTGCGCTAGAGGTGATTGCCGGTTTGGTTTTGACTCAATCCACCGGTAAATTAACGGATATCGAAAGTAATATCTCAATCCTATCTAGCGATAAACTCAAAGCCTTTCTTGATAAGTACTTAACGGGCGCTCCAACTAACACTGATTTAAAACAGTGGCTTGAATCGCCTTATGCGCCATTACCAAATTTAGTGGATGCGGCAGTAGAGATATTTCAAAACAACCCAATAGAAGAACTAAAGAGCGCTAAAAGTGCAGGGATTTATGAAGCGCTTGATGAGTTGGATAAAGTAACTGCTTGGGTTGAGAGTGAAGGAAATAGAAATCGGGCGAGTGTATTGACCCTGGTTACTGGTGTTCCTGGAGCAGGGAAGACGTTGCTGGGTTTGGAGTTTGTCCATCGGAACAAAAGAGGCCAGTTTTTATCTGGGAATGGCCCGCTGGTAGATGTCTTGCAATATGCTCTTGATGACAAAACGTTTGTTCGCGCGTTGAAAGACTTTAAACGCGAATATATGAAGCCACGTACAATCCCTCATACTAATTTGGTTGTTTTTGATGAAGCCCAGAGGATGTGGGACGAAAATAAAAACAAGAATTACCAAATGTCGGAGCCTTCTTGCATCATCAGGATCGCAGATAAAGATAAAACGCCTTGTCACTATGTCGCTCTAGTTGGAGAGGGACAAGAGATTTATGTGGGTGAAGAAGTGGGTATTTCTCTTTGGTGCGATGCTTTGAAAAGTAGTAAAGAGCCTTGGATTGTTTTTTGCCCACCAGCGTTAGAGCATCATTTTCAATTCATGAGCAGTAATCGTGTTCGAGTAAACCCATTGCTAAATTTAGACCAGTCTTTACGAGCTCATAGCGCAAGTTTATATCCTAAGTGGGTGGAAGGTGTTTTGAATGATAAGCCGGATGTTGCGCTGGCTAAGCAGACGATTAAAGACGGTTTTAATATCTATCTAACCAGAGATTTGGAAAAAGCCAAAAGATACTGTCTCAATAGATATCAAAACACCAACAAGAAGTATGGCTTGTTAAGTTCGTCAGACAACATCAAGTATAACAAACAACCATTGGGCCCATGGTTCCATGATGACGTTAGTTCTTCGACATCGTGTTGTAGTTTCCAGCGCACAATTAGTGAGTTTGATTGCCAGGGGTTAGAGCTTGATATGCCGATTCTTGTTTGGGCTGATGACTTTATTTTTGACGGGAGAGGGTGGCAACTTTACAAGGGGAATCAAAAAGTGAGAGACCCCTATCAAATAAAACTTAATAGTTACCGAGGGCGTTGTTGCCTAAATTA
>NZ_JBFRSX010000027.1:0-27881 GCF_041473835.1 Vibrio sp. 10N.222.55.A1
TCTGTGACCACCATTGGAAGTCGTGCGTTTTATAACAACCAGCTCACCAGCGTGACTCTCCCAGCTACGGTGTCTTCTCATTGGGCAGCGCCGTTTGATATTGGTGTAAAAATTAATGGAAATTAACAGTTTAAATTTTAACATAAGGCAGTACCCAACGTTTCTGGATATTAGGTGTTTTCATCAGATGTATGGGTATTTAACGCAATGGTGTTTAACAATCTGTACCTAAACATAACCTTCGAACTAGTGCGATTTAA
This sequence comes from Vibrio sp. 10N.222.55.A1, assembly GCF_041473835.1. Taxonomy (NCBI): domain Bacteria; kingdom Pseudomonadati; phylum Pseudomonadota; class Gammaproteobacteria; order Vibrionales; family Vibrionaceae; genus Vibrio; species Vibrio sp. 10N.222.55.A1. Next base: position 261 of record NZ_JBFRSX010000027.1, read on the forward strand.
CTAATCGTCAAGTACTTGCAAACTCACTTTGCCATACCTTAATTTATTCATGTTTTGCTAATGTTCGATTGTAAGAAGCGACGACTGCTTGTGCTTTGGGGTGCTAAAAGTTATCCGTGAAATGCTAAATTTTACATGATGAAAAAACGCTAGGTGAAGTGGTCGGCCAATTTACAGCGGATATATCTAAAGGTGTGGTTGCAGGCGTAATAGCTCAAGGTGCTACTTTAGTATTAAGAGCTGGATTAACCCTAGCGTTTGCTACCCCGCCTACAGCATTGTTACTAGGTTTCTTTGCCATAAGTGCATTTTACATTGGTAAGAAAGTATCTGAAGTAGATGACAAATATAGATATACTGAACCAATGAAAAAAGAAGTAGAGAGATTAATTGATGAAAATTAACCGCTTAAAGGCATTTGCTTTCTGTTTGATTTTTTCATCACTTTTTCTGCTATCGGCTCACGATGTTATGGGGGTGTTTGATGCACATAAACTGCTTCATGATAAAATAGTCGTAAGTGGGGCGATTAATGATGCTTCTACATTTGCTTTTTCTTGGGCAATGTTTGTTATGTCTGTATTCATGGTCATCTGCCTGATTACAGGGGAAAAGCTCCTCTGGATACCCAAGATATTTATAATCATTCTTGGGAGTATAACTGTATTAGCTTTTCTAACTGGCTGGAAGGTAAATGGAGCATTGAAGGTAAAACTTCATGAGAAAAGCTATATCGAATGCACCTCTGAACAAGAACTCACATTAAAATCCTCAAGTCGGACGTATGTTTTAGACCCTAGCTTGTGTGATTAAATTATTTTTCATGCTCTTGGCACAAGCTACTCTGTTAGCGTATGTACGCGTCATGCGCTAACTCTCCCAAAGCTATTATTCAATACTTGAAGTTATCCATTAATTGCTAATATTCTATTTGTCGTAACGCATTTTTGTCCAAAGGTGTGCCAGAGCCGAGCACGGCAAACTGTGATCACCAAGCGACTTTGTCATTACATTAACTACCGAGGGAAATTGACGGGACTCATTTGGAGTACTTTTTAAAGTAATCAATGGAACTTTAGAAGGTGCTAAGGATGTTCTATATGGATTCCAAATCTCAGTTCACAGTCGATATCATTGGCAAGGTGCTCAATGGCAGGATTAGTTTATTTGATACCCTTTCTGTAAAGAATAATCGGTATGATTTTGTCTGAGTTAACGCTACAGGTTCAGAAAATTTACAAATTTTAGTGCATTTGTAAAGAATCCTAACCATCATGAACTTATCAAACGTCTATGTGGCGGAACATTTGGTCACTTCCCCTCATTGGCTTGAGTGATTTTAGTTCATATAATGGTAATTCAAAGAAAAGATCGAAGATTAGTCTTTCCGTTCACAACGATTAATCAATACGGCAGCGCTTAAAGCGCTGCTTTTTTATTGCCACTCTCTAGAATCCGCCTCTACATAAGTTTTCACTTCTAATTCTGCGTTCCCAAGACAACAGGCATAAAAAATCCCGCCTTTTATGGCGGGATTCAATTATTTAGCTAAGAAGTCTGTCTTAGATAAACTCCACTTTAGTCACTTCTTTGATAGCAGATAGAACAAATGTTGGTACTGCTGCAATGAAGATTAACGATATTAAGTGATTAAACTCTAGCGCTTCTGTGCTGAATACCAACTGACCGAAGCTTGTGTACACAACGCTTAAAGACAAGATAGCCGATACTGCCACCGCACCAAGTAGGTAGTGGTTAGTGAACGGATTCTTACGATAAATCGTTGTAAACGTACGTGCATCGAACAAGCTCCAAAGTTGAGCAAAGATCAGTGTTAAAAACGCAACGGTTTGTGCGTATTGAGCACTGTAACCACCGTCGAGTGCGTAAGAGAATGTCACAAAGCTTAGACCACCTAATGCGAGACCACGAGTTAGGATACGAGCGCCTAGACCATTAGAGAAGAAGCCTTGGTCACGTTTGCCTGGCTTACGCTCCATGAGATCTTTCTCTTCTGGCTCAACACCGAGTGCGAGTGCTGGTAGACCATCAGAAACGAGGTTAACCCATAAAATCATTAGTGGAGTTAGCGGAAGTACTACATCTGGTCCCATGAGTAGGAATGCAAATAGGATTACCGAAACCTCACCCACGTTCGCTGTAAGTGCTTGGCGGATAAACTTACGTAGGTTATCGAAAATTTGACGACCCTGACGTACCGCCTTCACGATAGTACTGAAGTTGTCATCCAACAGGATAAGGTCACCTGAGTCTTTCGCAACAGACGTACCTGTAATACCCATCGCAACACCAATGTCTGCACGACGCAGTGCTGGCGCATCGTTCACGCCGTCACCGGTCATAGAGGCAACTTCATTGTTCTCTTGCTGCGCTTTTACGATACGCAGCTTGTGCTCTGGAGTAACACGGGCAAATACTGCAACCTGAGAACAGATAGACAACAGCTTCTCGTCATCCATTTGGTCAAGCTCAGCACCCGTTACCACTAGATCGTCTTCGCTACGGATGATTCCGATTTCACGAGCAATCGCTGCTGCCGTGACTGCGTGGTCACCGGTAATCATTACCGTACGAACACCAGCGCTATAACAGCTATTTACTGCATCGCGTACTTCTGGGCGTGGTGGATCCATGATGCCATAGATACCCAGGATGCTGACGTCTTTTTCAAGCTCAGGGAAATCTAACTCAAGCTCTTCTTCTTTTAATTCACGGAAACCAACGGCAAGTGTACGCAGAGCATCACCACCAAAGGTTTGGATTGCCGCTTCAAAGTTTAAATGAAGCTCTTGAGACGGTGCGGTATCGAGAGCCAAGTTGCCTGAAACTTCACAGCCAACCGTTGGTACGAAACCACCGTCAACCATGAAGCTGGTTGATTTACCAAGAACAACATCTGGCGCACCTTTCAATGCTAGGAAGTGCTTACCTTGTGGGTCACGAACGATAACAGAAGCCATCTTACGACCAGAATCGAACGGGAACTTCTTAACGATTGAGTAGCCACCCGTTGATAGCATTTCATCTTGTTTAAGACCTGCTTTTGCAGCTGCAACAATTAGTGCACCTTCTGTCGGGTTGCCACGAACCGTCCATTTACCATCAGCATTTACATATTCAGCATCGTTACAAAGCGTTGCAACAACAAGACCTTTCATCATTGCAGGGCTGTTTGTCGCTTCGACATTGTGACCTTTGGTAATGAATTCACCCTTAGGATCAAAACCTTTACCTGACACATCCCAGTAACGACCAGACACATCGTACGCTTTCATCACCTGCATTTGGTTTTGTGTTAGCGTACCGGTTTTATCTGAACAGATAACGGTTGTAGAACCAAGCGTTTCGATTGCTGCTAGCTGTTTAGCCAAAGCATTATTCTTAACCATCTTAGTCGAGCCCATCGTTAATACGATAGTAACCACCGTTGGTAAACCTTCAGGAATAGCGGCAACCGATAAAGAGATACCTGTTGTTAGGATTTCTAACCATGGCATACCGTGGTAAACACCGATAGCACAAACAATAGCAACAACCACAAGAGCAACAACCAATAATGCGAGTGCGATGGTGTCCATACGCTCTTGCATTGGTGTTTTCGTCTCTTCCGTTTGGTTCATCATATCAGCGATGTGACCAACTTCAGTTTGCATACCTGTGCTTGTTACCACAGCAAGGCCTGTACCTGTAGTCACGATTGTTGTCATGAAGCCCATGTTCTTCTGATCGCCAAGACCAAGGGTCTCATCTTCAAGGCGTTCAGACTGCTTATTCACTGGCTCAGATTCACCGGTCAGTGCAGCCTCATCTACCGTCAGACGGTTTGACTCAAGAATACGAACATCAGCAGGCAGAATATCGCCAGTATTAATTTTGATGATGTCACCAGGAACGAGGGTTTTAGCTGGAACACTGATCCATTTACCATCGCGCATCACTTCGGCTTCTGGAGCTGCCATTTCTTTTAGCGCTTCCATCCCTTTCTGAGCTTTAAATTCTTGCCAGAACGCGATACCAGTATTGATAAGGATAATCACTGCAATAGCAATAGCATCAATCGCGTGGCCAGTAGACCAAGAAACGATTGCACCAACAGCTAGAATAAAAATCAGTGGGTTTTTATATTGATGAATATACAGTTCCCACGCAGAAGCTGACTCTTGTGCAGTCAGTTCGTTAGTGCCGTGCTTCTCTAAGCGTGCATCCGCTTCAGAAGTTGATAAACCTGTCGTTTGATCTGCGTTCAGTTCGTTTAAAACATCTGAACTTTGTTGTGTAAACCATTTACTCGTCATTTGAGTACTCCACATCAATGCCTCACGCCGAGGATAATGTAATAAAATAATACTTATTCTTATGTGATAGAAAAATCGCACAAATCAAAATTGAATATTTAGTCGATTTGGTGCGCTTGAAAAACTATATAGTAAGGATTGTCTATTTAGCAAAGATCGCAAAAGATACACTTGATACACACTTGACAACCACTTTGAAAACACAACCACCCCAAATATCAAACACAAAACAAACAATACAAACTCAAGCCATTGTTTAATAAAAATAAGTACAAAAAATGAGCACACCTTATACTTTCGTAAAAACTATTGGTTATTAGTGCTTTTTATCGAAAATTCCTTAATGCCGAAGTGAAGCATCGGAATAACCTTTCTATAAACATGGAGATATTGGCGTAATCATAAATTGATAAAATGGAAAGTTAGATGCTAATTGTAAAAACGAAGGGAAATCAGTAACAAGATGGAGATATAAATCACAATTCAATAACCAAGGCCATTACAAAAAAGACCAACACTCAAACTTACTATTTATGCAAAACTGCGAATTAAGCGCTAGTGACTGACAAATTAATAAGGCCGTCTCTCTTTAATTTCTTGTAATACAAATAAGAAAAAAGGCAGAGGGGGAGAGTAAGATAGATGATGAGAATAAGAAAATATGACCAAACTCATCATCTCTTTGGTGTTGCTTATGAGCTTGCTCATATATAGTGCTATAAAAGAAACAACCAATAACAAGCTAGGAGCAAATCATGTCAAACGGTCGTATTTTACACACCATGCTACGCGTGGGTGATCTAGACAAGTCTATCGAGTTCTACACCAATGTAATGGGCATGCAGCTATTACGTAAGAACGAAAACAAAGAGTACGAATACACACTGGCTTTCGTTGGCTTTGGCGACGAATCTCAAGGCGCAGTGATTGAGCTGACTTACAACTGGGGCACCACGGAATACGATCTTGGCTCTGCTTTTGGTCACGTTGCTATCGGTGTTGATGACATCTACACAACGTGTGATGCGATTAAAGCAGCTGGCGGCAACGTAACGCGAGAAGCGGGTCCGGTTAAAGGCGGCTCTACACACATTGCGTTCGTTAAAGATCCTGATGGCTACATGATTGAGCTGATTCAGAACAAACAAGCAAGCGCAGGTCTAGAAGGTTAATTCCTTAACCTCTTTGAGAAGTTGAGTTTGAACGCCTGATGAAATAAAAAAGAAGCGAGCACTATGCTCGCTTCTTTTTTATCACTCTCCCCATAATCGATATGCTTCACCAATTATTCTTAACAATCTCATTGATGAAACTTTACATGATAATAATTATTATTTAAATTAACCGCCTATTGATTAATGAGGTAATACAATGATTAGCGAATGGGAAAAACACACGTTACTTGCCGATACTGCATTGCAGCTCGACGATCCTGTACGAAGTATTCTTCATTATCAGCAGGCTTTGAACTTAAGTGAAGAAATTACAGAACGCAGCGATATTCAAGCCGATGAGCGGTTACTGATTTCGGTGATTTCTTGCCACAATCTTGCTCAATTCTGGCGTTGGGCTGGCGACACTGAATACGAGCTCAAGTATCTTCAACTGGCTTCTGAAAAGGTACTCACACTGATCCCTCAGTGTCCTAATACTCAATGTTCAAGCTTTATCGATTCTATTGGTTGCTGTAAGAAAGCGCTGATCGATTTCATGAAACGCCACCCAAACCCTAAAATTGCCTCTATGGTGGAAAAGATCGATACCGCGACCAACTGTGAAATGATCGCCCGCTTCCGCTTGAATTAAACAAGTTCCGTTAAAACAACGACTCCAAATTTAAAACATAAAAAAGCCCGTCATCAAGACGGGCTTTGTCATTTCAAAACAAGCTGTTGTTTAGCTTAAACCTGTGTGCGACCTAAAGAGATCACAACACGTCGGTTCTTATCTTTACCAATTGGCGAGTTATTGTCCGCAATCGGACGACGCTTGCCATAGCCTTGCACTTGGATACGATCTTCTGGCAGGCCTAGAGATTTGAAGTACTCTCTTAACGATTCTGCTCTGCGCTCTGAAAGGTTTTGGCTAATCCCTTTGCTGTCGACAGAGTCGGTGTACGTTGCCACCAGCACAAGGTCGATGTCTTGGTTATAGCGAACGTAATCGGCAATCTGGCTCAGCCTTTTGCGCGACGACTTGTTCAGCTGGTCGCTGTTGCGGTCGTAATGCAAAATAGTGAAAGAGATATCTTCAAAGCTGTAAGGCAGCAGGTTAGCAACACAGTCACTGAACACATTGTATTTTTCTTGGAACAACACCGACGACAACGACACTTCGATACGTTGATCTCGGCTCTGCCACTCTTGGTAGCTGAATGTCGGATAACGCCCTTTCTCCAACTCACTCAAGATGCCCCAAGCTGTTTGACCGCCGACATAGCCGTCAAATTGCTGGAAGAACTTAATGGTTGTCATACGATCAGCACTTTCACCCGGACGCCAAGGTGGCGGCATAGAGATCAAGCTTACATTGCGCGTCGCACCCATTGGACGGCGCATTTTAAGCTCAAAGTCCAAAATGATTTTTTTACTCGCGCGAGATGAGAACTCAGCATCACCAAAGTTTGGAATTGGGTGGACCAAGCGACATTCAAGTGGCGTGTTGGCTACCATCTCCCATGTCGACTGTTGAGGAGATGCTCCGTAACGCTTTTCTTGTGCCATGACCGATGACGACACAAGTAGCGAAAATAGCATTGAACCTGTTATGAGTTGTTTCTTCATAAAGTGGAGTATCTCTTAAGCAATTCGTTTAACAATGCAGCCAATTGCCGCATTTTTCTCTCACGTTTAAATATGCAATTATCAAGCCGTAATGGGTTGGGTAATTTAAGATTTATTGCCCTTCCCTAGTTTTTATCACTGCTATTATCTGCAATAATGCAGTCTTAATCACACTTATTTGGGCTAACATGACTGTAGAAAACGAAGCTCTGACCCTAAAAAAACGCTTTCGCGGCTATTTTCCAGTGGTCATCGACGTGGAAACCGCAGGGTTTAACGCTGAAACCGATGCATTATTAGAAATCTGTGCCATTACATTAAAAATGGATGAGAACGGAGATCTGCACCCTGCATCAACGCTTCATTTTCACATTGAGCCTTTTGAAGGCGCAAATATAGAGCAGGCAGCATTAGACTTTAACGGAATTAAAGACCCATTTAGCCCATTACGTGGTGCTGTGTCGGAACAAGAAGCCCTTAAAGAAATCTACAAGCTAGTGAGAAAAGAACAAAAAGCTTCAGATTGCAGTCGCGCAATCATGGTTGCTCACAACGCTACATTCGATTTGAACTTCGTTAATGCGGCAAGTGAGCGCTGTAAGCTTAAACGCGTCCCTTTCCATCCATTTGCTACTTTTGACACTGCAGCTCTTAGTGGTCTTGCCTACGGCCAAACCGTTTTGGCTAAAGCTTGCCGCACTGCAGGGATGGAATTTGACAACAAAGAAGCACACTCTGCTTTGTATGATACGCAAAAAACCACAGAGTTGTTTTGCGGCATTGTAAACAAATGGAAAGCCCTTGGTGGTTGGCCTCTTGTTGACGAAGAATAAAAAATAGAGTCGGTAAACGTTTTTTCGTATTGCCTTCATAAAAAACACAACATCCCGAGAATAATATGAATCCTGTTGTAATTTCAGTTTGCATCATGCTTGTTTTAGCTTTGATGCGTGTAAACGTAGTCGTTGCTCTGACGTTCAGTGCAATTATCGGTGGCGTAGCCTCTGGTATGAGCTTGAACGACGCAGTCGCGGCTTTCGAAAGTGGATTAGGCGGCGGTGCAACGATTGCACTTAGCTACGCTATGCTTGGTACATTCGCTGTAGCTATCTCACGTTCTGGTATCACAGATCTACTTGCTCAAAGCGTTATCAAACGCATTCACGGCAAAGAGAACAGTGCGGCATCGACTGGTCTTAAATACGGCATCCTTGCGTCGTTGATCTTAGTGACCATGTCTTCACAAAACGTGATTCCAGTACATATCGCCTTCATCCCAATCTTAATCCCACCTCTACTAGGCGTATTCGCAAAAATGAACCTAGACCGTCGTCTAGTTGCGTGTGTACTTACTTTTGGTCTGATTACACCTTACATGGTGTTACCGATTGGTTTTGGTGGCATCTTCCTAAACAACATCCTGCTTAAAAACCTTCACGACAATGGTCTCGAAAACGTTGTAGCAAGCCAAGTACCTATGGCAATGTTGTTACCAGCAGCAGGCATGATCTTCGGTCTTCTTACTGCAGTATTCTTTACTTACCGTAAGCCTCGCCAATACAAAGAAACTTCTCACACTGTTGTTTCAACAGAAGTGAAAGAGATCAACAAGAAACACATCCTAGTTGCAGCCGCGGGTATCATTGCAGCACTAACGGTTCAACTATCGACAGGTTCTATGATCATCGGTGCTCTAGCGGGTTTCATGGTATTTACCTTCGGTGGCGTAATTGCTTGGAAAGAGACACAAGATGTCTTCACCAAGGGCGTTCACATGATGGCAATGATCGGTTTCATCATGATTGCAGCAGCAGGTTTCGCGGCAGTTATGAAGCAAACAGGTGGCGTTGAATCTCTGGTTGAAGCACTTTCAACAAGCATCGGCGACAACAAGCCTCTAGCAGCACTACTTATGCTAATTGTTGGTCTATTGGTTACTATGGGCATTGGTTCTTCGTTCTCTACGATTCCAATCCTTGCAACTATCTACGTTCCACTAGCAGCAGCATTTGGCTTCTCGCCAATGGCAACAATCGCTCTAGTAGGTACAGCTGCTGCACTTGGTGATGCGGGCTCTCCGGCTTCTGACTCAACATTAGGTCCAACGTCTGGTCTAAATGCTGATGGTCAACACGAGCACGTATGGGAAACCGTAGTACCGACGTTCCTGCACTACAACATCCCACTGATCGTATTCGGTTGGATTGCAGCCATGGTTCTGTAATTAGGTTCTGTAGTTAAACAGTCCTACGCTCACTTTTATAAAGACCGCACATTGGAGTATACAGTAAAAACCATGTCTTTTTTGTCTCTGAGATTCATTCTACTCTTCCTTCCGCTCACTCTCATTGAACTAGCGACACCAAACAAAAAAGGCTTACTCTGATGAGTAAGCCTTAGAAATCATTGCGAATACAGATGACTCTCGCTGAATTACGCAGCGGGAGCATTACTCACTAAAATTTCGCGAATAGACTTAAGCGTCGCTTCCGTTGAATGATAATCCAATTCAACTTCACTAAAGATGCCGTTCACTTCAAGCATTAAGGTCGGGTAAGAAAATACACCCATCGCTTCTTTAAAGCCTAGCTGGTCATCTAACTCACTTTCCAATAACTTGCTAGAAAGGTCATTTTCAAACTGTTGAACATTCATACCTAGCTCTTCAGCCAACTGCAAATGTGTGTCTTGGCTATGTGGCAACATCGCACGAAGGTAGTAAGCATGTTGAATCGCTTCAAGCATCGCTTCGTAGTGGTCTTGAAAACCTGCAGCAATCACGGCACGGCACGCAGGGTAAGTACTGCGAACAGGTTGGCACTCTGTCCAAAAATCATGGTTAAACTCAGTACCCAACTTAGCTTCGATCTGCTTCCAAATCGCTTGCAGCTTGCCTTTCATCTCTTCTGACATTGGCTCATCAGAATCCGGGGCCAAACCACCCACTACATAGTTAAACTCAATGCTCGCAGGCAATTGTTGTTTCAATAACTCAAGTGTTGGCTTGTAACCCCAACACCAGCTGCACATTGGATCATGCACATAATGAAGTTTTACGTTCATTGTTCATTCCTTATCGAGTCAATGATTCGATCAATTCAAACAAAAAAGGAGCCTGATTAAGGCCCCTCATTTTAACTATTCAGCGCAAAGGCTAGAACTTATTCAGCGTCATCGCCAGCAACTTTAGCCGCTGCTTCTTTGATGATTGGCTGAAGTTCGCCTTTTTGGAACATCTCAAGAATGATGTCACAACCACCGATTAGCTCACCTTCAACCCAAAGTTGTGGGAAAGTTGGCCACTGTGCGTAAGCAGGAAGCTCTGCACGGATATCAGGGTTTTGTAGGATATCTACGTAAGCAAATTTTTCGCCACATGCCATTAGAGCTTGAGACGCTTGAGAAGAGAAACCACAGCTAGGTAGCTTAGGAGAACCTTTCATGTACAGTAGAATAGTGTTTTCTTCAATTTGCTGTTTGATTTTATCGATAGTTTCCATTGCTTCCTCGTTAATGGATTACGGCTTTTATTGCCTTTATTCTACCCCAAACTAAAAGAATAAAAACCATATAAAAAAAGCGGTTAACAAGCTAAGCTAACAATTCACACAAAAGTAATGAAATAAGCTTTTAATAAAGTAAAAACTTGCTAAACTATATCGCAAGTCAGCAAATTGACCATGGTTGGCAGTATAGCGAGCCATGAATAATAATATCACTGGAAGCAATCGAAAGAGTTAACTCTTTCATATCAATGGAGAATTGAGCAATGGCATTTGAACTACCGGCTCTTCCTTACGCGAAAGACGCGCTAGAACCACACATCTCAGCAGAAACGCTAGATTTCCACCACGGTAAGCACCACAACACTTACGTTGTTAAGCTAAACGGCCTTATCCCAGGTACTGAGTTTGAAGGCAAAACACTAGAAGAGATCGTTAAGACTTCTACTGGTGGTGTTTTCAATAACGCTGCTCAAATCTGGAACCACACGTTCTACTGGCACTGTCTTGCTCCTAAAGCGGGCGGCGAACCAACTGGCGCTGTTGCAGAAGCTATCAACGCTGCATTCGGTTCTTTCGAAGAATTCAAAGCGAAATTCACTGATTCAGCAATCAACAACTTCGGTTCTTCTTGGACTTGGTTAGTTAAGAAAGCTGACGGTTCTCTAGACATCGCTAACACTTCTAACGCTGCTACTCCTCTAACAGAAGAAGGTGTTACTCCACTTCTAACTGTTGACCTATGGGAACACGCTTACTACATCGATTTCCGCAATGTTCGCCCTGACTACATGGCTGCATTCTGGAACCTAGTAAACTGGTCTTTCGTAGAAGAGAACCTAGCTAAGTAATTATTGCTTACGCTGCGCTATTTATAGCGAGTTATCTATTGAAAGCTCATGCCTCGGCGTGAGCTTTTTTGTATCTGTCGTGTTCCACAAAATCTAAACATTTCGTAATAAACCCGCCAATAGCGCTTATTTCTCGAACTATTGATAGCCTTCTTCCCAACCCTACATAAATTCTCTATTTGCCTGTAATTAAACACTAAAGTTTGCCGACTCCATGCCGTTAAAGGTGTATCCAATGAGAGGCGACATGCAAATACATACTTTAGACAAACCAGGAATCATCAACGAACTGAAGTTCGGCATCGGGATCAGCCAAGCGGTTGAGCAAGGTCACCGTGCAGATTTCGCGTTGCTGTTATCTATGTTTTCTAATGATGTCCGTGATTGCACGCCAATTGACACCATTGAAATCACAGAGACAAATGAAGATCGCCTGCGCAAACAATTTGGCGTAGCAGAACCTCAACAACTGCGTTCAAACCAGTCTTCATATGAGATTTCAGCTCAGCAATCTAATCATTTTCATCAAGCTAGCCTTGCCAGCGCCAAGCTCAGCCATTACTTGAAACCTGAAGCGCTTGCCTTCATGCCTGAAGATACAGCCGACTTACCCGAAGAGGTTTACCAAAACCTTTCTGGTCATGACCGACGCAAACTCGCAAACAAGCATTTACCTGATTTGCCACATGCCACGCTCTACAATGAGCTAACCACCGCGCAACGTCAGTATCAAATTCAAGCTCAAGTATAGCGGTCGCCTACCTTTCCCTTTTTCGCTGTCTATCCATAGCTCTTCTTCGACTAACTCGCACACTTCAAAGTATTCACACGAATGATATGAACCATTAGCCTTAGGCAACCTAAAAACACCTGATGTCGGTTACCGCTTGAAGTTACTACAAAATGTGACGTGCCACTAAGTTCATAAAAACTTATTAATTGGCACACCTTAGTTTGAACCAATTCACACCCGTTGTATAAATTTTAACCCATCCTTATCCGACATGGACGATTTGTTTAGGTACTGGGATGGAAATAAAAAGCTCAATCATATTGGTGACATCTGCCGGCTCGCGACTGGGGGGGGCGATTGCGAACCACTTTGTTAACCTTGGAGCCACCGTCATCCTTTGTGATAAAGACACGGAAGCACTTAAAGCGACGTATCTACAGTGTGCCCGGTTTTCTGACTCTGTTTACCACTACACGCTCAAAGGCAATGACAGCCAAGCGATTCTCAGCGTATATGATTTTATTCAAACCACCTTCAACACGACACCCGATGTGCTGGTCAATAACTGGATAAGCTCCCCAATGCCTAGCCTAATTGGCGATCAGCCTGTGAGCAGCTTTATTAATGATCTCTCATCGATGGCATCGACCCTGTTCGCATTTGGGCAAATCAGTGCTGAGAGATTGCGAGAGGAAGATAAGGAAGGCGTGATTGTGAATGTGATATCTCATGATGACTTTCACGATGTGTCTGGCTTAGAGAGCGCAAACTCAATGATCACTGGCTTTACCCATAGTTGGGCGAAAGAGCTGACTCCCTTTGGCATTCGAGTCGGTGGCGTTGTTCCCGCCGTTCATAACTCCGATGGCAAGCTCAACCGATGTCACTGGGCGCAGCTGCAAGACGAGCTGACCAGAACAACCGAATACATTGTCTCGAATGACTACTTCAGTGGGCGAGTTGTCGCGGCAGAGGTTTAACTCCCTATTCCAATTGAACATGACTGGCTCAGCTCATATTAAGTAGCAGAGCTATTGCCTCTCAATCCGTTTTACAAACGAACCAAACATAAAAAAAGCCCCAGTCTCTCGACTGGGGCTTTCATCTTTTCCCGATAGATAAGTATCGTGCTAGCGAAAACTTATCTCAAAACTAATGCTTACTTATTATGCGTTAGCTTTTTCTTTTTTAGCTTTTGGCGCTTTCGCTTCAGCTGGCTTTTGGTCTGCTTTCTTAAGGATAACTGTAGTACCTTCGAAAGTTTCGCCTTCAACGTATGGTTGGCCGAAGTAAGAAGTTGTTAGAACTTCTTTTAGCTCAGTGATTAGAGGGTAACGTGGGTTAGCACCTGTACACTGGTCATCGAACGCTTCAACAGCTAGCTCGTCTAGTTTAGCGATGAAGTCAGACTCGTTAACACCCGCAGCTTGGATAGATAGTGGGATGTCTAGGTCAACTTTAAGCTCTTCTAACCAAGTCAGTAGACGTTCAATCTTCTGAGCTGTACGGTCACCAGCTTGGCTTAGGCCTAGGTGGTCAGCAACTTCAGCGTAACGACGACGTGCTTGTGGACGGTCGTACTGAGAGAATGCAGTCTGCTTAGTTGGGTTATCGTTCGCGTTGTAACGTACAACGTTTGAGATAAGTAGTGCGTTAGCAAGACCGTGTGGTAGGTGGAACTCAGCACCAATTTTGTGAGCCATTGAGTGACACACACCTAGGAATGCGTTCGCAAATGCTACACCAGCGATAGTTGCTGCGTTGTGTACTTTCTCACGAGCTATTGGGTCAGCCGCACCATTTTTGTAGCTTGATGGTAGGTATTCTTTAAGCATCTTAAGAGCTTGAAGAGCTTGACCGTCTGAGTACTCGTTCGCTAGAACAGATACGTAAGCTTCAAGAGCGTGAGTTACTGCATCGTAACCACCGAACGCTGTTAGAGACTTAGGCATGTTCATTACTAGGTTCGCATCAACGATAGCCATGTTTGGCGTGATTTCGTAATCAGCTAGTGGGTATTTAGCACCAGTCTTGTCGTCAGTAACAACAGCGAATGGAGTAACCTCTGAACCTGTACCTGAAGTTGTAGTGATACATACAAGCTCAGCTTTTTGACCCATTTTAGGGAACTTGTAGATACGTTTACGGATGTCCATAAAGCGCATTGCTAGTTCTTCGAAGTGAGTTTCTGGGTGCTCGTACATAACCCACATGATCTTAGCAGCATCCATTGGAGAACCGCCACCTAGAGCAAGGATTACGTCAGGTTGGAAGCTCTTCATTGCTTCAGCGCCTTTCTCAACAACAGATAGCGTTGGATCCGCTTCTACGTCGAAGAAAGTTTGAACTTCGATGCCTTGTGCTTTAAGCAAGCTAACTACGTCATCTGCGTAACCGTTGTTGAATAGGAAACGGTCAGTTACTAGGAATGCGCGTTTCTTACCTTCTAGGTCGCTCATTGCGATTGGAAGGCTACCACGACGGAAGTAGATAGACTTAGGTAGTTTGTGCCACAACATGTTTTCAGCTCGCTTCGCTACAGTTTTCTTGTTGATAAGGTGCTTAGGACCTACGTTCTCAGAGATAGAGTTACCACCCCATGAACCACAACCTAGAGTTAGAGAAGGTGCAACGTTGAAGTTGTACAGGTCACCGATACCACCGTGAGTAGTCGGGATGTTGATTAGGATACGAGCAGTCTTCATCTTGTCACCGAAGTAACGGATGCGGTCTGCGTTAGTATCTTGGTTAGTGTAAAGACCAGATGTGTGACCGATACCACCGATTTCAACCATAGTTACCGCTTGAGCAACTGCGTCTTCGAAGTCATCTGCGCGGAATAGACCTAGAGTTGGAGATAGTTTCTCGTGAGCGAATTCGTCATCGTAAGAAACTTTACCAAGACCTTCACCTACAAGTACTTTTGTATCAGCAGGAACTTTAACACCAGCCATTTCAGCGATTGCTGGAGCAGGTTGACCTACGATTTTAGCGTTTAGGTTGCCGTCGATAAGCAGAACTTTACGTACTTTATCAGCGTCAGCTTTAGATAGAACGTGAGCTTTGTGAGAAGCGAAACGCTCTTTAACTTCGTCATATACTTCGCTAACTACGATTGCAGCTTGCTCAGAAGCACATACTACGCCGTTATCGAAAGTCTTAGACATAAGGATAGATGCTACAGCACGTTTGATGTCAGCTGTTTCATCGATAACGACAGGAACGTTACCAGCACCAACACCGATAGCAGGCTTACCTGAAGAGTATGCTGCTTTAACCATGCCTGGACCACCAGTAGCAAGGATAAGTGCGATACCGTCGTGCTTCATAAGCGCGTTAGAAAGCTCTACAGATGGTTGGTCGATCCAACCGATGATGTCTCGTGGAGCACCCGCTGCAACAGCTGCGTCTAGAACTAGTTTCGCTGCGTCGTTAGTTGAGTTCTTTGCACGTGGGTGTGGCGAGAAGATGATGCCGTTACGTGTCTTAAGAGAAATTAGAGATTTGAAGATTGCTGTAGAAGTTGGGTTCGTTGTTGGAACGATACCACAGATGATACCTACAGGCTCAGCGATAGTCATTGTGCCTAGGTTGTCATCTTCTTCTAAGATGCCACATGTTTTTTCGTCTTTGTATTTGTTGTAGATAAATTCAGATGCAAAGTGGTTTTTGATAACCTTATCTTCAACAATACCCATTCCAGATTCAGCAACTGCTTGTTGAGCAAGTGGAATACGAGCGTGGTTAGCAGCAAGAGAAGCTGCGCGGAAGATTGCATCTACTTTCTCTTGAGAGAATGTTGCAAACTCTTCTTGTGCTGCTTTAACGCGAGCTACTAGAGCATCAAGTTCCGCTAAGTTAGTTACAGGCATGGTGGATCTCCTAAAATAATAAATATTAAAAACTTTTTATTAAACTCACTGCTTGCCGTTAACCTTAAACACCAGCGTTCTTAGTAAATTGCTTTCAGGGCTGAGTATATTATTTCACTGTGTGAAAAAAATTGACCCAGATCAGTTACCCAAAAAGAATTAACCAGAAAGTAGTAAGGCAATCGCAAAAATGAACTTAAGAGCATGATTTATATAGATTAAACTCACACTTTTCGTTCGCGCAAAAAACAAGCAAACAGACAACTTTTTTCTACATAGCGTAATAAACTGTAAAAAAGTTTCATTTTCAGTCCGTTAAATTACATGTATACAGCTATATTCGTGCTACTGAGAGTATATCCATACCGTTGTACGGGCTAGATTCTGACATAATTTTTATTAATTTCGTGCGTCGGTTAACAGTTACTCAATAATAAATTACAAAATTAAACACTACCAACTAGCTTGCAACAGGCTTAAAACAAAAGTGAGATTCAATTAGTTTTTCTAAAAAGAATCACCCATTTCAAGTTAGTTTTTTTCATTCGCGTAAATCGAGTTTGTCCCTTACATTACGCGCCTAAACTATTCACAGATCAACCCTTCAACCTTAAGTACGCTAACTGGAGATCGCTCTCATGCAAGGCTTAGAACTCGCAATTTTTATGCAATTCTTCCTTGGGCTTGTTGCTGCCGTAAACCCAATCGGCATCATGCCTGTTTTTGTTTCTCTTACTGCTCATATGCCGCCAGAAGAGAGGAACAGGACAGCCTTACAAGCAAACATTGCTGTTGCCGTGATCCTCATTGTCTCTCTTGTTGCGGGGCAAATGCTGCTTGATATGTTTAGTATCTCGCTGGACTCATTCCGTGTTGCAGGTGGTTTACTATTACTGAGCATCGCATTTTCGATGATGAGCGGTAAGCTCGGTGAAGATAAGCAGAACAAACAAGAAAAATCTGAATACATCAGCAAAGAGCAAATCGGTGTTGTTCCACTGGCTATGCCGCTAATGGCAGGCCCAGGTGCTATCAGCTCGACCATTGTTTACGGGTCTCGCTACCCTGCTGCTATTGATACGGTCGGCATCGGCATTAGTATCATCGCATTCGCAACATGCTCTTGGCTTTTGTTCCGTTCAGCGCCGGTTATCGTTCGCTTTTTAGGTCAAACGGGTATCAACGTGATCACTCGTATCATGGGCCTGATTCTTGGCGCATTGGGCATCGAGTTCATCGCCAATGGTCTACGCAATCTGTTCCCAGGTTTGGCATAACGTTTAACGGCATTTCGGTTGCTCTATAAAGGGCAACAATATTGAAATATAGATAAGACGAGTAAAGCAATTGGGCTTTCACTCGCCTCGTTATTATGAAGCTTGTATAATGACTGTTAATGCATTTAACAGAATACGAACCTCTCCTTATGTCACGCAAGCCACTCAAGCATCATTTGTACGTCATTATCTTTGGTACTCACACGCCAGCCGGACGTGCATTTGATATAACTCTGATCGTTGCAATCTTGGCTTCGCTGTTGGTTCTGATCTTAGAATCCATCCCTAATGTGATGACCGAATGGTCACAACAGCTGCGTTATATCGAATACACCTTCACTGCACTCTTCACTCTTGAGTATTTGTTAAGGCTCTATTGCTCCCCAAAGCCAAAATCTTACGCCACCAGCTTTTATGGTGTCGTTGACCTATTGGCGATTCTTCCGACCTACCTAGCAATCATCTTCCCAGGCGCTTCATTTATGGGTGTGGTGAGACTGCTGCGTGTGATGCGTATCTTCCGAATCCTAAAGCTGGTTCGCTACCTGCAAGATTCCAATATTCTGTTGCGCTCACTATTAATGGCACGACGAAAGATACTGATCTTCTTTAGCACCGTCGGCATCTTGGTGGTTATCTTTGGCGCCTTGATCTTTGTTATTGAAGGTCCTGACAATGGCTTCACCAGTATTCCTCACAGTATCTATTGGGCCATCGTGACTATCACTACGGTAGGTTATGGTGACATGGTGCCGCAGACCGCGCTTGGTAAAGCCATAGCATCACTGACCATGCTATTGGGTTACTCTATCTTAGCAGTGCCAACCGGGATCATTACTGCAGAACTCAGTAATGAGATGAACTCGCACAAAGAATTGGTTAAGTGCCCGAACTGTAACCGAGCGGGTCATGATTCAGACGCCATGTATTGCAAGCACTGTGCTAGCGAATTAGCGGATCCAGACAAGCGTGTCGTCACCGACGAGAAATAAAAGCAGACACGAGATTCGAGTAGCGAGATGCGAAGAGATTTAAGGGCAGTTTCGAGGGCCGAATAACGAGGTAGCAATAAACTAAAAAGGGTTGACGTTTGTCGTCAACCCTTTCGGTTTATTAGCTAATAGAATTTAAGCAATCTTGCCTATTACGCTTTCTCAGCAAGGATAATGCGCAGAGTACGACGTAGTGGTTCTGCAGCACCCCAAAGTAGTTGGTCACCAACCGTGAAGGCGTTTAGGAAGTCGTTACCCATCGACATCTTACGCAGACGACCGACAGGTACAGACATTGTGCCTGTTACTTTCGCTGGTGTTAGCTCCTGTGCCGTGATGTCGCGGTCATTAGGAATCACTTTAACCCAATCATTGTGCGTTGCGATGATCTCTTCGATCTCGTCCATTGGCACGTCTTGCTTAAGCTTGATCGTTAGTGCTTGAGCGTGACAACGCATTGCACCGATTCGTACACAAGTACCATCAATTGGGATTGGCTGACCATCTAGACCAAGAATCTTGTTCGCTTCAACACCGGCTTTCCACTCTTCTTTACTCTGACCGTTTTCACGCTTCACATCGATCCAAGGAATCAGTGAGCCTGCAAGCGGAGCACCAAATTGGTCTGTTGGGAATGAAGATGAACGAATCGTATCAGCCACTTTCTTATCGATATCAAGAATTGAGCTTGAAGGGTTTGCTAACTCAGAACTTACGCTGTCGTTGATCACACCCATTTGTGAGATCAGCTCACGCATGTTCTTAGCACCCGCACCAGAAGCTGCTTGGTAAGTCATGGCACTCATCCACTCAACCATGCCTTTCTCGTACAGACCACCTAGAGCCATAAGCATTAAGCTCACAGTACAGTTACCGCCAACGAACGTGTTGGTGCCGCTGTGAATGCCTTGCTGGATTTGAGCCAAGTTAACAGGATCAAGAGTGATGATTGAATCAGCATCCATACGCAGAGTAGATGCTGCATCAATCCAGTAACCTTTCCAACCTGCTTGACGCAGTGCTGGGTATACTTTTGATGTGTAATCGCCGCCTTGACAGGTAATCACAGCATCAAGCTGTTTTAGGCTATCAATATCAAAAGCGTCTTGAAGTAGACCCGCATCTTTACCACCTAAAACAGGGGCAGGAATACCAATCTGAGATGTGCTGTAATAAACAGGCTCAATCAAGTCGAAGTCTTTCTCTTCAACCATACGTTGCATCAGTACAGAACCAACCATACCGCGCCAACCAACTAGACCTACTCTCATCGCTCACTCTCCATGTATAAATTAAAAATTGCTCTCCCCCATCTATAAGTTTTTCAGAAACAGAACTCAAGTGCTTTTTGTCAAAAAGTGTAACTTTTTCGTTTCTTTTAAGTGAACGTAATGAATCGTGCAGTTATCTCTGTATCGACATTCCATCTCCACCTCATTGATTAAGCGTCCATTATCGTCAAATTCAAACATTTACATCGCCAAAGTCGATTCAATCGACGCTCATCACAAACAGTAAATCCCTCTTTTAAACCAAGGTTAATCAGAGTTTTATTTTACAAAACGAAAACAACGTGCGACAGATTTCAACATGTAACAATCATGAATGTAACAAAAATTTAGATTATGAAACCACAATTGATTGAGTTAACAGTCAAATATCACAACTTGGGCGTATTTTTTCGATATAATAAACTAATTACTGTAGTGTCCGTTTTGCACCACACACTATAACGAAGCACTATAAATGCTCGAAATCACAAGAGGCTTTTATGAAGCAGAGTAAAACTCGCCTACCGAACCTATTGCAGGTATTCATCGCGTTAGGACTATTTCTATCCCTTGCTTTTTCCTTTACTGCAAAGCTTGACCTTCCAATTCAACTTGCCTTGTATATTGGCTGGTTCATTATCATGGTTCTTGGTATTCGTCTTGGACACCAATACAAAGACTTAGAAAAAGCAGCACTCAAAGGAATATCCAATGGCTTAGGCGCGGTTTTAATACTTTTAGCCGTTGGCGCTCTTGTTGGTACTTGGATCTCAGGCGGGATCGTACCTACTATCATTTACTATGGTCTGAAAGCTATCCACCCTTCTATCTTCCTTTTAGCGACCATGATCATCTGTTCTCTAACTGCATTGGCGACCGGTACTTCTTGGGGTGCTGCGGGTACAGCAGGTATCGCGATGATGGGTATCGGCCAAGGCCTAGGTGTTCCAGCACCGATTACTGCAGGTGCCGTGCTGTCAGGCTGTTACTTCGGTGACAAGATGTCTCCTCTTTCTGATTCAGTGATTCTGGCTTCTTCAATGTCTGGTGTTGAAGTGGTTGAACACATCAAGGGCATGCTTCCAGTTGCGTTAATCAGCTACGTGATTACAGGCATCATGTTTACTGCGTTTGGTTTCCACTACGCGGGCAACGTTGACATGAGCCAAGTAGACTCTGTAATCAAAGCAATGGAAGTTCAGTTCTACATCACGCCTTACTCATTCGTTCCGGTACTTATCGTGCTTGGTCTGTTGGCTTTCCGTATGCCTTCATTCCCGGTCATCAGTTTTGGTTCTCTGCTGGGTATTATCTGGGCAGTCATGATCCAAGATATCGACTTCCTAACGGCATTCAACACTGCTTGGGCACCGTTCTCAATCTCATCTGGCGTAGAGTTTATTGATTCGATTCTTAACCGTGGCGGCATGTCTTCAATGCTAGGTTCAGTTGCGGTTATCGTATTTGGTCTAGGTTTCGGTGGCTTACTGGATAAAGTGGGCGTACTAGAGACAATCGCTAAGGTGTTTGAGCGCCGCGTAAACAGCGCAGGCTCACTAGCGACGAGCACAATTGGTACGGCCTTCATGGGTAACGTGTTCGGTTCTGCAATGTACGTATCGTTAATCCTTACGCCAAAAATCTGTGCGAAAAACTACGACCGTTTAGGCTACAAGCGTAAGAACCTATCTCGTAATGCTGAGTTTGGTGGCACGCTAACGTCGGGTATGGTTCCCTGGAGTGATAACGGTATCTACATGGCGAGTATTCTTGGTGTTGCGACGCTGTCTTACGCACCCTTCATGTGGTTAAGCTTCATCTGTATCATCGTGACTATCGTGACATCTTACATGGGTTGGTTCGTTGATAAGTGTGAACCAACAGCACCAGCGTTTGAAGCTGAAGAAGCGACCGAGTTAAGCAAGCAACAAGCTTAAGTTCAGGAGCTAACGCTTTCGAACGTAACTCAAAACGTTAATGGATAAATGCAAAAAGAGCGCCCTAGAGCGCTCTTTTTTGATCTGCTGATTTACTTATTTATCTATTTATTGGCGGTTCGTTTACCCAACCAGTAACCGATGCCTAACGGTGCAAAGAACACTACTAAGATAAACAGGATGAAGTAGATAATCACACCTTTGATTAACTCCATTAGCTTATCAATCGCCAGTACCACCACCTCTTGAGAGACGCGATCAAGGTCTTGCGTGAACAGTTCTCTTTCTGAAGTCACAATGCCGGCAATCTCGATGCGCTCTTTCGCAATCATCTCTACTAGAGCTTCTCTCTCACGTGTCACCATTTTTTCTAATGCCACACGTTCATCACTCAGCATCGCTAATTTTTGGTCGGTTTTATCACTGAGGTCGTTGAGCAATGGTTGCATTTCTGTCGACATAATAGAAGCCAGTGTTTGCATGTACTCCGGATTGTTCTCAATGAAGTCTTGCATGCTTGCTGATGTTTGACGAAGGCTTTCCAGCGTCATCGATAGGTCTTCACCCGTTAGTGAGCTATTCAATGCAACCAACTCCGCCTTCCACGACATCAGTTTTGGTGTCTGGTCAGCCATAAGGCTTAAACGATCAGATGCGTCACTCATTGCTTCTGGCATGGTGCCTAAGCTCTGAACGATTTGCGATTCGTCTTTACCAAGGTAATTTAGCCATTCACGGTAAGCAGGTGTGCTTCTGAATGTGAGGTCTTTAAATGGGTGGCTAGCAGAAAACTGCGCAACGAACGCTTTGCTGTTTTTGAAATCACTCGAGCTCAATACACCCTTTGCCAGCTTCTCGGCTTCTTGATCAAGAAAACGAGCGGTCTCTACTGCATCATCCGTCGCGAACAGATCCGCGCCGTCGCCTTGGCTATAAAACTGATTCATTTGGGCAGTGAAAACCCACGAGTCAATTAACGCAGACATAGGGGAAGTTTGGTAAGCCGCTTGTTGTAAGCCCTGCTCTGCATGGATCTTCCAAAGCAACACATAAGATTGATGTAAGGTGTCATCAGCAGGGTAAGATTGCGCGATGAGATCGGCCGAATCTTCTACTCGTGTAAAGAACATCTTGGCGTATTCACGCGTCATGATCCGAGCATTTAACTCTTGTTGAGTGAGAGGCGTCGTTTGACTATCTAACTTAACTTCTAAGAGAGAACAACCACTTAGCACAATGCTAAGCACCAACACCATCCAACTTCGACTCGAAACTCGTAACATATAAACCTCTGACAAAGACTAAGGGCGCTGATTGTATGAGCGCTTCGTCAGAGTATTGTCAAAAATCCTGTAAAAGTTAACGCTGACTGTCTAAATATTCATGAGCAGAATCCACAGAGGCTTTTATAGCCTGCTCTAGTTCAGCTAAATCATGTTCACTGATCGCTCTGGACTGCTTCATTGTCATTTCAATGGTTGCGGCAATGATGGCTAACCGAGACGCTTTAATACTGCCAGCCACGCCTTTTAAGCTATGTACAATGCGAGCCGCGGAGGTTTCATCTTTGGTCAACAAAGACTTAAACTTCTCGTAGTCACCTGCGTGGTCTTGTACAAACACACCAAGCAAGAGTTCAACAGACTCAGCATCACCATCGAGCGTTTCTAACATGTCTTCGATATCAATCGCAGGCTTTGAATCTGTGACACTGGCAACGTGTTTCTCTACTACTGGCGCCTGTTCAGGGACTTGCTGAATAGAGTATTGCGGTACAACGGGTTGGCTTGTAACATTAACGCTCTGCGGAGGTTGAGAGTCGGAAGACTGGCGCGTTGGCCTGTTCTCGGATACATAAGCGTCACTATCTGCTTGTTTCACTGCTGAGGAAACAACATCGCTATAAGAAGCGTCTTCCTTACTTGAATTAATTTCTAGTTCAGAGCTGAGTTCTTGGTCTGCTTCTTTCATCGTTTTTGTGGACCTAACGCCCCAAAACACTATCCCGCTCATCGCCACCAAGCTTAAGCCTAGCATCACCAACAATAGGTTGAATTGACGATCATGGAACTCAGCTTCGAGTTTTATGATCTGTTCATTTACTGAGTTTTTCTTAATCTTATCAACCAAATAGTTAAGCTGAGCGTAATCACTCAACAATGCTGACGCATCAGCCAGTAGTTGTTGGAGTGCATCTTGTTCTTCGTTTTCTAAGGAATAAGATTTTTCTAGAATGGAATCAAAGGCGCGATAAGTCGCTGACGAACTTTGATTTTCAGAGTACATTGCTTCAAATACCACAACACCGAATTCGTTGAGGAGCGGTTTTAGCTGAGGGGAAAGCTCTTTATCAGCACGCAAGATCTTAATGTTATCAACGATGTCTTGAACTTGGCTTTCTATTGGAATGAACTCATCGAACTTTTCTAGGAACTGATCAGCTACGTACAACAGTTGGTTGACATCAGGACGAAACAAGGCGTGTTGGAAATCAGATTCAATCTGCAGTCGGATCGAATAAACCAACTGAGCATCGAGTGCGAGATCATTGATACGAGAGACTCGAAGCGGTTCTGAGAAATAAAGCGATTGCCTCAATTCGTTGACTCGAATACCGAGCTCTTCGATTTGAGCTAGAGAATTGGTGTAGGAACGGCTTAGATTAAGAAGAGCCAATGAAGGAAGTAACCACAGAGCCAAGAGCACAACCAAAAAGGTGGCTGGTTTTTTAAAGCGTTTGGGCTTTGCTACTGATTGTTCCATCTATATTCCTTGTGCGTGTTAACTTGAAGCCATGACCGTAGCTAAAAGATTAAGCACAAAATAAGCGACAACGTCCTGCTGCCGCTTTTATCCGTTAACTTCGGACTATGACTTATTGCGAGTCAGTTGGTCACGTAAGTTCGGTGGAGTGCCTTTAATCGTTAGCGTGTCTGTCTCCGGATCGTAAAAGATACGTTCGCCTAGAAGCAGACTATCAAAACTAACATTCAAACCGCCACCAGCACCAACAAATTTTGTTAGTTTACGCATAGTTGCGCGATCGGCTGGGAAGCTGTCTTCTAACTCGTAGCCTTGCTCACTAGTATAGTCAAAGAAGCTTGTGCCACCTGTGCTTGCTGGCAACTCACCAGAAAGTTCACGAACTTGTACTTCATCGCCCGCTTTAAGCTGCTCGTTACAGTAATCCGCAACCTGCTTTTTGTAGCTGATCGCTTCTTCTTTCTCTAATTTAGAGTCAGAAACGAAGTCTTCTACCGCTTGCATCAGTACTTGGTTCTGCTGTTTCGCATCCAAACCGACTTCAGCTTGTAAGAAATCTAAGAAGAAATCCGCGACTTTACGGCCAACACGTCCTTTAATATAAGTTAAGTAACGGTTTGACTCTTTATCAGTCTCATAAGTAGAAAGGTCTAGGCGAGCCGCGATATCCATTTTTGAGATATCAAGGTAGTCAGTCGCACTAATATCAAGCCCTTCAGTTACCTTTAGGCTTTGGTTTGAAGGCAATAAACCAATGAAAAGGTAATCTGTTGCAAGTGACTGATATTCAGCCATTACCAAGATACCTTCGTCAGCGAATGGGTACTTTGATAGTTCGTCTTTTAGACGTTGCGCACTCTTTTGAGAAAAATCGTAAAAGTTTGTCTCACCAGCACGAAGTTGATGCAACCACTGCTGGAATTCGCTGTCAGATTTGAAAGAACCAAACCCTTTGCCTGCTTTTGAATTAAAAACACGGTGAAGTTCAGCAACTAGGCTTTCAGATGAAGCATCGTTTTCTAGAGATTCAGCACGATAGTTAACAATCAGCTCATCCTGATCGTTCTTGCTCAGCTGGTGTAAAATTACGTTGGAAAGGTGAAGGCTCATAGTGAAAATATTACCGTTCAGGTTTCAGTTGTCGTGCATAGTAGGTTATCATAAGCCGCTTTTACTATCATTATTAGAGTCCTTATGCCGATTATATCTAAATACACAGATGATCAAGTTGAAAAAATCCTAGCTGAAGTAGGTGCTGTACTAACTAAGCACAAAGCTTCGCCAGAACTTTCACTGATGATCGCTGGAAATATCGCAACCAATGTCTTAAATCAGAATGTTGCTGCTTCACAACGCAAAGGAATTGCTGAAAAATTTGCCGAGGCTTTAATTTCTTCTCTTGAAGATAAAAAGTCTCACTAAATTTGATTGACGGATAAAAGAATTATAAATGGTAGACAGCGCAAACTCATATAGCGATCGTGTATCTCGACTGGTTGGTTGGGGTCACTGGTTTGCATTTTTCAACATCATTGCTGCGATGTTGATTGGTACTCGTTATATTACTCAATCTGCTTGGCCAGAAACCTTGCTAGGCCAATTCTATTTGGCTGCATCGTGGGTTGGTCATTTTGGCTTTTTAGTGTTCGCGCTCTATCTATTAGTGTTGTTCCCGCTCACTTTTATTCTTCCGTCGAGGAAGTTATTACGTTTGGTTGCCGTTATCTTCGCGACCATAGGTTTAACTGTCCTACTGATTGATACCCAAACGTATCAAAATATAAACCTCCACCTGACGCCTGTCGTGTGGGAGGTTTTATTCAGTGGAGAGGAATCTGCATTCACGTCTGATTTGCAGCACCTCTTCATTGTTATGCCGCTTATCTTCTTGCTGCAACTCGGTCTATCTGAGTGGGTTTGGCGTAAGCAGCGTAAACTGTCTCATAAACACATTGGCCGTCCGATTACTGCCGTCTTCTTCTTGTGTTTCATCAGCAGCCACTTGACCTACATGTGGGCTGATGCGTACTTCTATAACCCAATTACTAGCCAGAAAGCGAACTTCCCACTGTCTTACCCAATGACAGCGAAAAGCTTTATGGAAAAACATGGCCTATTAGACCGTGAAGAGTACCTTGAGCGTTTAGAAGCGAACAAAGAGAATGTAAACCTAGTTAGCTACCCGCTAGAAAAAATTCAATACAACCGCCGCAGTGATGATCTTAATATCCTGATGGTGAGTGTGAACAACCTTCGCTCTGACGCTCTTAATGCGACAGCGATGCCAAACAGCTATGCCTACGCACAACAGTCGATCAACTTCACCAACCACTACAGTTCAAGTAACGATATGTTTGGTATTTTTGGCTTGTTCTACGGCCTACCGAGCAGCTACGCAAGCAGCATTGAAGCTCAGGGGTCAAGCGCAGTATTGCTCGATGTTTTAGAGAATCACGATTACAAGTTCGCTGCTTTCAGTGGCGACAACTTTAGTGATGCACTGTACTCGGATATCATCTTCCGAGGCCGTGATGTGATGCCAGAGCAAGCAACTTATGATGACCAGAGTGCCATAAAAGCTTGGTCTAACTGGATTCAATCACCGCAAGCTAAACGCCCTTGGTTTAACTTTATTGAATTAACCACACTGGATAACTTCGCCAGCTACGATTCAAGTTCAGAGTCGGACTCTACGCTAACGACAGCAGAGCGTTTTGCAGCAGACTATCAAAAGTCGGCGACAGCGGCCGATGCTCAGCTAGCAACTATCTACGCTGAACTGGAACGCTTAGAGCTTGCCGATAACACGGTGGTTATCATTACCTCTAACCACGGTACTGAGTTTAACGAAACCAAAACCAACAGCTGGGGTGCAAACTCCAACTACAGTCGTTATCAGTTACAAGTACCACTGTTTATCAGCTGGCCTGGCAAGTCTGCTTCTGAATACACCCACCGTTCTAGTCATCTAGACGTGTCAGTAACACTGATGCAAGAGCTATTGGGTGTATCTTCGAACCCAACAGATTTCAGTAGTGGTCGCAGCCTGTTTAATGAACGTAACAGAAAGTGGATTCTCGCGGGCGACTCTCGTGAACTTGCTCTTGTTACTGACCAGCAAACAACGGTGTTGGATAAATTTGGTAACTACAAATTGTACGACCAAAATTACAAGCGCCTGAAAAACGTAAGCCCTCGCTTACCTGTGTTGATGCAAGGCCTGACAGAGCTACAGCGTTTCTACACAAAAAATGACTAAATAATCAGCAAACAGCAAAGGGAAGCCAATGGCTTCCCTTTTTTATGGTTCATCGCGGATTAGC